>NZ_JAUBSH010000014.1:0-108263 GCF_036704705.1 Microcoleus sp. K1-B1
TGGTCGTTAAAAAATATTAGTCAAATGCTTAAGCTGAGGTGTACTTACTTAAATGAATTATTATAAATTATCTAAAACTCTTTAGGTATTTTTGGTCTACTTGTTTAAGTTTATATATTTTGATAAGCGAATTTGATTAGAGTCTCGCTAATTTTTTCCATCCTATAATATAGGGATAAGCTAAAATAAAAGGGGAACTGTATCATACTTTTCCCCTTTTACAAAATTGGGATGCTCCCAAGTCCAGGGTAGTGACTTCTAGCTGAAAAAAGCCAAAATAAGCCCAGCGGTAAATCCAGCCTGTGAAAAACAGCGCCGCACTGAGTAAGCCAAGGATACTGGCAAAGGTTCCTAAAATGCTAGGTTCTGGGTTAGATGGGGGATTTTGGGACACGGAGGATTACCGAAATAGGGTTATGTGACTAAAAATTCGTTTCAGAACAGTAATTTTCCGGATCGGAGCTCCTACTTAAGTAATAGGAAGTATAAGTCAATAAACAGCGCTGTCATAATCATGAACGGATTATTGAAGATATTAGGCGTATTAGCACTCTTGACGGCAATGACTGGTTTAGCTGGGTGTGGCAGCCAACCTCCAAAAGATTCAAACAATCAAACCCGTAAAGAGGTTTTGAATAATCAGCAAACCGTTGCAGTCCTGTTGCCAGATATAGCACAAATGACGTTGAAAAATGGTCAGTCTAAGTCGGGTAGGTTAACGGCTTTGACTCAGAAGCAAATACAAATTACTCCCGGTGGCGGTTCTCCGGTATCAATACTAATTGACCAAATTAAGGATAAGAAAGTGACGTTTAAGGGTCAAGTTAAATATGTCAGCAATGGAGCGCTAAAAATCCGGGGGGAGGATAAGACAAAACCAGTGCTAGACAGTTGGCAAGGAATTCCGCTGAGCGATTTTCAACTGCAAAATCCTGATACGGCAGAAGTAAAGATAACGTCCTTGGATAAGACAAAGCAGCAAGGTATCCAGCAAGTAGCGGCGAACAGTGGCTTTAGGTTGGAGCAAATGCAGTTGGATTCTGCTGGGGGAAAGATGACGCTTCAGGTAACAGCGTTTGACAAGTAAAAGTTACGAGGTTAGACACCCGGTTTCTTTGGTATTTTCTGTTGGCTCAAATCACGATGTTCTGGAGAAACTTGGTTGCCTCAGTTTGGCAATTAAATTGGAACATCTTATGAAACGCATTTTAGGCAGTATTTTAGCAATAGGCATTGGTTTGTCTCCGCTGACGGTTCCGTTGATGGTTGAACCTAGTTGGGGGCAAACTCAAAATCCCCAGCGCCCGAAATTAGAGCAACTTCTCAAACAAGCAGAGCAACAGGAGCAGCAAGGAGAACCCCTAAAATCGATAGATACCTTGCAGAAGGTTCTAGCTATTTCCCGACAACTCAAAGATAGAAAATCTGAAGCGAATGCACTGCTTGGGCTTGGTTATAACTGCCGTAAAATCGGGCAACCGCCGAAAGCATTGGAATACTACAACCAAGCTTTGCCGATTTTCAAAGCAGTGGGCGATCGCTCTGGTTTTGCTACGACGCTGAGTAATATCGGTGTGGTCTACTGGAGTATTGGGCAACCGCAGAAAGCTTTGTCATAAGTAACCACACAAAATTAATTACATAAAGACTCCTTGCTAGGCAAGGGTTTCAGTAGAAATATTGTGTAATTAATTCTGCACACCTACTTACTACAACCAAGCTTTACCGATTCTCAAAGCAGTAGGCGATCGCTCAACGGAAACCAGGACGCTGAATAATATCGGTTCGGTCTACCGTAACATCGGGCAACCACAGAAAGCTTTGTCATACTACAACCAAGCTTTGCCGATTAGCAAAGCAGTGGGCGATCGCTATGGTTTTGCCACCACACTGAATAATATCGGTGCGGTCTACGGTAGCATCGGGCAACAGCAGAAAGCCTTGGATTACTTCCACCAAGCTTTACCGATTCGCAAGGAAGTGGGCGATCGCTATGGTTTTGCCACCACATTGAATAGTATCGGTGAAGTCTACCGTAGCATCGGACAACAGCAGAAAGCTTTGGATTACTACAACCAATCTTTGCAGATTAGCAAAGCAGTAGGAGATCGCGCTGGTGTTGCTACGACGCTGAATAATATCGGTTTGGTCTACGATAACATCGGACAACGGCAGAAAGCCTTGGAATACCTCAACCAATCTTTGCAGATTAGCAAAGCAGTGGACGATCGTGCTGGTGTTGCTACGACGCTGAATAATATCGGTGCAGTCTACTGGAGTATTGGGCAACCGCAGAAAGCCTTGGATTACTACAACCAAGCTTTACCGATTAGCAAAGCAGTAGGCGATCGCGGTGGAGTTGCCACCACGCTGAATAGTATCGGTGCGGTCTACAGTAACATCGGGCAACAGCAGAAAGCCTTGGATTACTACAACCAAGCTTTACCGATTTTCAAAGCCGTGGGCGAGCGCTCTGGTTTTGCCACTACACTGAATAATATCGGTTTGGTCTATTGGAGTATTGGGCAACAGCAGAAAGCCTTGTCATACTACAATCAAGCTTTACCGATTCATAAGGAAGTGGGCGATCGCACAGGGGAAGCTATTACGCTGAGTAATATCGGTTTGGTCTACGATAACATCGGGCAACGGCAGAAAGCTTTGGATTACTACAACCAAGCTTTGCCAATTAACAAAGCAGTGGGCAACCGCAAAGGGGAAGCTATCACGCTGAATAATATCGGTTCGGTCTACTGGAACATCGGGCAACGGCAGAAAGCTTTGTCATACTACAACCAAGCTTTGCCGATTAGCAAAGCAGTGGGCGATCGCGAACAGGAAGCCATCACGCTGAATAATATCGGATTGGTCTACCGAAATACCAAACGCTCGACTGAAGCTATCGAAAAGTTAGAGGAAGCGGTCAAAATCACCTTAGAAATGCGGGGTAGTTTAAAGCGAGAAAATCGACAAAAGTTTTTGGAAACTCAAGCAAGAATAGCAGTTGCCCTTGTCGATCTCCTCATCGAGCAAAACCAACCCGATCGAGCCTACGAATGGATTAACCGCGTCACTACTGCCGAACTAGCTGACTACACTCGCCTAATTAACGCCAAAGTTGAGAATCCCGAAGCCCAGAAAGTAATTGATGATTGGAATCAAAAAAATCAGCGACTTCAATTGCTGCGGCAGCAATTACAACAAAATTTTTCAGTTGAGCGTTCCCGACAAATGCGGGACTTAGAAGCCAAAGTCAACAAACAAGCCGAAGACATAGCCCGCAGCTTTCCCGAAGTTGCCGAACTCTTTGAAACCAAACCTGCCGATCTTGACCAACTGAGAAAAAATATCCCATCAGGAAGCGTGATTATTCATCCCGTATTCCTGACAGGCGTGACAAACATCACGAATAAAATTGCCATCTTTGTCATCACCAAAGATCAACTGACCGTCACTCAAAAAAACATTAATTCCAAACAATTCAATCAACTACTCACCCAATACAGCAAACAACTAGAAAACCGCTATAACACCAACTACCTCGAAACCAGCCAAAAACTATACGATATCCTCATTCGTCCAGTTGCATACAAAATTCCGACTGCATCCAACACTCAAGTGAGTATCATTGCCCCCAGGCAACTGCGCTATCTCCCCTTTGAAACTCTCTACGACAGCCAAACTGACAAGTACCTAATTCAAAAATATCCCATCAACTATCTCACCTTCATTTCTCCTCGTTCCTGGCAAAATCGCCAACAGATCGAATCAGTTACACCGCTAAAAGACATCCCATCGATTCAAGGCATTGCATTTATTGCCATCATTGGCGGACTCGGTTTTTTAGTATTTCGCAAATTCGGGATTGTAGCAGCCAGTATCCTAGTTGTAGTTTCAGGTGGAGTTGCCTTGTGGTTGGCATCTGGTAGCAAGGCTCCCATTTTAGCGCTAGGCAATCCTAAACCTATTGAACCATATATTTTAAAGGAAGCCGAAGCGGAAGTTAAAGCAATCGAAAAAATTATCCCAAGCAGTAAATCCTATATTCACCAAGATGCCACCCTCGACAGATTCAAAACCGAAGCACCTCGCTTTCCCTTCTTGCACCTAGCAACTCACGGTTGTTTCCAACTCGAAGGCTGTAAAAACTTAAACATGAAAGCCAATACGATCCTGTTTGCCGATAAAGAATACGATATTGCCGATGCAGCTTTACTAGGATTGCAAAACACCGAATTACTAGCTCTGAGTGCCTGTCAAACTGCCAAAGAAACCGATGTAAACGGCGAACAAATCTCTGGTGTTGCCTACGTGTTTGAACGCGCTGGTGCCAAAGCTGTCATCGCCAGCCTTTGGACTGCGCCAGACACAAAGACTAAAGATATCGCAATTCAGTTCTATCAAAACATCAAAAAAGGCATGAGCAAAAGCGAAGCACTGAGGCAAGCTAAACTCAGTCAGATTAATAGTCATCCCTTTTTCTGGTCGCCTTTAATTTTAATTGGCGATGGGCAGTAAGTACAGAAACCAGGTTTCTCAAGCTGTTGACTGGATATATTGCACTTGTAGGGTGAGAGTTCGATCGATCTATAAGCTCGATCTATTCAATTTCAGGACTTAGTATGAGGCCCAGAAACCGGGTTTTTCGCAAATCCTCGTCACAACCCGAAGATTCGGTAAAAAACCCGGTTTCTTCGATCGAAGCGCGTCCAGGACTGACAATGCAACCGAAAACGATATGACTTGATATTTATGATTCATATAGTAAAGAAAAGACTGTGACACAATAGAATAGGTAATAGCCGATCGCGAGGCCGCACAGTATGCTCAACAACACCATTACCATTCCCCAAACCTTCAAAGTAACTCACGAACAGTTCCAGCAAATTGCTGCGGTCAACCGTGACTTAAGGCTAGAGAGAACTGCTACAGGAGAATTAATTGTTATGCCCCCCACTGGAAGCGATACAGGTAAGCGCAATCTAGATATAGAAGGACAAGTCTGGCTGTGGAACCGCCAAACCAAGCTGGGAGTAGCATTTAACTCTTCTACTGGTTTTCAACTGCCCAATGGGGCCGATCGCTCCCCTGATGCTTCCTGGGTTAAATTAGAACGGTGGCAAACTCTCACAGCCAAAGAACAAGAAGGTTTCGCTCCCATTTGTCCGGATTTTGTTGTAGAATTGCGCTCTAAATCTGACAACATGGAACCATTGCGAGAAAAAATGCGAGAATACATCGCCAATGGAGCGCGTTTGGGATGGTTAATCGATCGCAAAAACAAGAAAGTTGAGATATACAGACACCATCGAGATGTGGAAATATTAGACAATCCCAGCACTTTGTCCGGGGAAGATGTGTTGCCGGGATTTATTTTAGATTTAACTGATGTTTGGTAACGCGAGGCAAGACGCCCCAAATTGAGATGTCAAATGGGCTCTATACTATTAAAGCTCTGGCGGAATTTGACCGATCGCCTTTGCTGATAAAATAAATTATGAACGATCGCACATCCAATCCAAACATCCCCCCACACACCTGGAAACGTCCTATCGGCCTCGGTTGGGAGAATCCCTATACAGTACGCTACGCAAGCAATCTCGACGATGGCCCCTGGCACGGAATGCCTCTGGGCGGGTTCGGTGCCGGCTGCATCGGGCGATCGTCCCGTGGCGACTTCAACCTCTGGCACATTGACGGCGGCGAGCACATTTTTCGCAGTTTGCCCGCTTGTCAGTTCAGCGTTTTTGAAGAAACTCAAGGCAAGAAACAAGCATTCGCACTGTCCACTGAACCACCTACAGATGGCAGTTTATCTACTTGGAAATGGTATCCATCGGAAGGCAGAAGGCAGAAGGCAGAAGGCAGAAGGGAAGAAGAAGAAAAAACCGGGGAAGAGTCTAACTATTCGGGGAGTTATCATGCTTTGTATCCGCGCAGTTGGTTTGTTTACGAAAATGTGTTTAATGCTCAATTAAGCTGCGAACAATTTTCGCCCATTTTGCCTGATAACTATCAAGAAAGCAGTTACCCAGTTGCCATGTTTGAATGGGTGGCGCACAATCCTACAGATGCGCCGATTACTCTCAGCATCATGCTGACTTGGGAGAATATTGTCGGTTGGTTTACTAATGCCAATAAGTCGCCGAAAGTGATGGTGCGAGATGATGGTAGTCCATTTTATGACTATCAACCCCGGTGGGGAGAAAGTGCCGGAAATTTGAATTTGTTGGTGGAAGATTTCCACCGCATCGGTTGCGTGATGACGCGGTTGACTGCTGAGGACGAACCGCAAGAGGGGGATGGACAATGGGCGATCGCAACTATTACTAATCCGGCGGTAGAAGTATTCTATCAAACTCGCTGGAACCCGGCGGGGAATGGCGACGATATTTGGCGCAACTTTTCGGCTGAAGGTTTCTTGTTGGATGACAAAGACGAGACAGCAGCAGCAGCAGGAGAACAGTTGGCTTGTGCGATCGCAGTTCGTTTTACTCTTCGACCTGGAAAAACGCGCAAAATCCCCTTTATTATAGCTTGGGATTTGCCCGTTACTGAGTTTGCATCGGGAGTTTGGTACTACCGCCGCTATACGGATTTCTTCGGCCGCAACGGCAAAAATGCTTGGCCGATTA
The DNA here is from genome assembly GCF_036704705.1 of Microcoleus sp. K1-B1. Taxonomy (NCBI): domain Bacteria; kingdom Bacillati; phylum Cyanobacteriota; class Cyanophyceae; order Oscillatoriales; family Microcoleaceae; genus Microcoleus; species Microcoleus sp. K1-B1. The sequence continues at coordinate 6,636 of NZ_JAUBSH010000014.1, forward strand.
TTCGCACTGCAATGAAGCATTCCGATACTTGGCGCGAAAATATTGAAGCTTGGCAAAAACCGATTTTAGAACGGAAAGATTTGTCAGACAGTTTTAAAATGGCGCTGTTTAACGAGTTATACGCCCTAACAGACGGCGGCACTCTTTGGAGTGCGGCTGACGAACGCGATCCCAAGGGTCAATTTGCGGTTTTGGAGTGCATTGATTACCGCTGGTACGAAAGTTTGGATGTGCGGCTTTACGGTTCTTTTGCTTTATTGATGCTGTGGCCGGATTTGGAAAAGTCGGTGGTTTTAGCATTCGCTAGGGCAATTTCAGCCGGAGACGATACGCCGAGAATTATTGGCTGGAATCAAGCTTCGGCTATTAGAAAAGCTGTCGGTGCGACGCCACACGATTTGGGTGCTCCTAACGAACATCCTTGGGAAAAAACGAATTATACTAGCTATCAAGATTGCAATTTGTGGAAGGATTTGCCTTGCGATTTTGTGTTGCAGGTTTATCGGGATTTCCTGTTGACTGGTGGCACAGATTGTGAGTTTCTGCAAGAGTGTTGGCCGGCAATTGTTGAGGCTTTGGCTTATCTGAAAACTTTTGATGAGGATGGGGACGGAATTCCTGAGAATTCGGGCGCACCGGATCAGACGTTTGATGACTGGCAAATGCGGGGGATAAGTGCCTATTGCGGGGGTTTGTGGTTGGCGGCGCTGGAGGCTGCGATCGCGATCGGCGAAATCTTGGAAGATGCAGCACCGGAGATAATTCCTAACCCTCAAGCAAAGATAGCATTATATCACAGTTGGCTGTTACAAGCAAGACCGAGCTATCAAGAAAAACTGTGGAACGGTCAATATTACCGTTTGGACAGCGAGAGTAATTCCGAAGTGGTGATGGCTGACCAACTGTGCGGTCAATTTTACGCGAAGCTGTTAGGATTACCGGATATTGTGCCGCCCGAATGTGCAGTCAGCGCTTTAGAAACTGTGTACGATTCTTGCTTTTTGAAGTTCAATGAGGGGGAGTTCGGTGCGGCAAATGGGGTGATGCTGAATGGTTCGCCGGAAAATCCCAATGCGACTCATCCTTTGGAAGTTTGGACGGGGATTAATTTTGGGTTGGCGGCTTTTTTGGTACAGATGGGAATGGAGGAGAAAGCGTTTAAATTGACGGATGCGGTGGTGAAGCAGATTTATGAAAATGGGTTGCAGTTTCGCACGCCGGAAGCGATTACGGCGGGGGGGACTTTTCGGGCGAGTCACTATTTGCGGGCGATGGCGATTTGGGCGATTTACGGGGTATTGACCAATTTTAACTTTTGACGGGGTTTGGGGGAGCTATAAGTCCCACGCTGTACGCGTTGGATCGGCGTTGGGATACATGGACTCTCCCAAGCAAATTTTATCCGGTCAATCAGGCGTAAAATTTGCAAGCTAGATGGACTAATTTTATCAGGAATGTATATAATCCTAAAAGGAGGTGGGAGCAATGCAACATCAAGCCGTCAAAGTTAGACTGTATCCAACAATTGAACAACAGACGACATTAGCTCAGCACTTTGGCTGTTCCCGTTGGTGGTGGAATTATGCACTCAATATGTGTATTGAAACCTACAAAGCCACGGGTAAAGGCTTGACTCAAATTGCGTTGAACAAACTCCTACCGCATCTCAAAAAACAAGAAGAAACACAATGGTTGTCTGAGTGTTACTCTCAGGTTTTGCAAGCTACTACGCTCAATTTGGTAGCTGCTTACAAGAACTTTTTTGAAAGTAGGGCTAAATACCCTAGATTCAAAGCCAAGAAAAATAGGCAGTCAATCCAGTATCCGCAGTCCGTCAAAATTGTTGATGGTTTTCTCAAGTTTCCCGGTCGTGTCGGCACTGTCAAAGCCAAATTACATCGACCGATTGAGGGAACCATCAAAACCGTAACTCTCAGCATGACTCCTTCAGGGAAATATTATGCCTCCGTGCTGACAGAACTCGAAGGAGACAAACCAGTTGCTTGCACCCATGGAAAAGTTGCAGGAATTGACTTAGGATTAAAAGATTTTGCAATTGTCAATGATGGCATCAGGACATCTAAATATGCTAATCCTAAACACTTACCAAAACATGAGCGCAACCTCAAAAGAAAACAACAAAAACTAGCCAGAAAGGAGAAAGGAAGCAAGTCGAGAGATAAAGCCAGGAAACTGGTTGCTAGGGTTCACGAACGAGTTAGCAATGTCCGTCAAGACTACTTACATAAACTATCGAGAAAGCTTGTTGACGATAACCAAGTCATCGTAGTCGAAAGTCTAAACACAAAGGGCATGGTTCGCAACCACAAACTAGCTAAAGCAATTTCTGATGTGGGTTGGGGGATGTTTGTCAATTTCTTGCATTACAAACTAGACCGCGAAGGCAAAGTGTTGGTAGAGATTGACCGATGGTTCCCTAGCTCGAAACTCTGTTCAAATTGTTACTATCAGGTTAATGAAATGCCATTAGATGTTAGGGCATGGACTTGCCCTAGTTGTGGTACTCATCACGATAGAGATGGCAACGCTGCAACCAATATCAGAGCAGAAGGAATCAGAATGCTATCGGTCTTGGGAGCCAGGACTGCTGCTGATGGAGGGGATGTGAGTCCGAAGCTGGGACGTAAGTCTAAGCTGACGCAATCCCCAATGAAGTCAGAAGCCCACGCTGTACCTTTATGTCAGCATTGGGTAGTTCACATAGGGAAAAAGGTATATTAGCTGGTGAATCCCACTAAAATTTTTAAAATTTAAGCCTTCCACCCCATTGTTAGCAAGGAAAACGGTTAATTCAACTATCAATAAAATTGACCGTAAATTTTTTTTGCGTTCGAGGAAGACATTAAAGTTTCATGCTCAAATTTTAGCCTAGCTCAAGTTTGAGCATGAAACAGGCCTGGGATGTGAGAAGTATCGAACTCGGCTATAAACGAGAGAGAAAAAGGGTTTGAGGCGATTGTTGACACCAATGCAGTCCGCACCTTACCCGTATATAATTTGGAGCGATCGCCAATTTCAAGATAAAATAGAAAAATGTCAAATCCTTTGCTTTCCCTTAACTACGAACCCGCCATCGAATCCCTCGGTGGCGACTATTTTGATGAAGTCCCTGCGGCCGATTTTCCGCAGCATATTCTCCGCTTCCGCAATGACCAATTATTGCCGACATTGGGTTTAGACCCCGCACAAGTAACCGACCAACATTTCATCGAAGCGTTCGGCAAATTTCATTGTGTCCGTCCCTTTCTTGCACTCCGTTACCACGGCTATCAATTCAACGAATACAACCCGAATTTAGGCGACGGTAGAGGCTTTTTGTACGGCCAAGTTCGCGGCAATGACGGCAGACTTTACGACTTCGGCACTAAAGGTTCCGGCCGCACGCCCTACTCGCGGCACGCTGATGGTAGACTCACTCTCAAAGGGGGAATTCGCGAAGTTTTAGCCGCCGAAGCTTTGCACCGATTGGGAGTTCGCACATCTCGCTGTTTTAGTTTAGTTGAAACGGGCGAGGCTTTGTGGCGGGGCGACGAACCATCACCCACGCGATCGTCCGTAATGGTGCGTTTTAGTCATTCTCACATCCGCTTTGGAACTTTTGAAAGGTTGCACTATATCCGCAGGCCGGATTTAACTAAAAAACTTTTAGATTTTGTTATTGAATATTACTATCCAGAACTGCATTTAGAAGCAAGTAATGCGGGTGTTTCGCCTGCGGAAAAATATGCCCTATTTTATGCAGATTTAGTCAAGCGAGTAGCTGAATTAGTTGCTCAGTGGATGGCAGCAGGATTTTGCCACGCCGTGCTGAATACTGATAATATGTCGATTACTGGAGAAAGTTTCGATTACGGGCCTTTCGCTTTTATCCCAACTTACAAGCCGGAATTTACAGCAGCTTATTTCGACCATTACGGTCTGTATTGTTACGGCAATCAACCGTTTATTTGTAAGAGCAATTTAGAGAAGCTTCAGCAACCGCTAGCAGCGGCGATTCCTCAAGCTGATATGGATGGTGCTTTGGAAAAGTTTGGCGAGTATTATAATGCAGCTTATCGGCAGTTGATGCTCAATAGATTGGGATTTGAGCATTTGCCCGAAGCTGATGGAGATGAGTTGTTGAAGGTGACAATTAAAATGCTGGCGGAGTCTCAAGTAGGCTATCACGATTTCTTTTGGGAATTGCGAAGACAGTTCGATCGCACTTGGCGAGATGATGCTAGTCTAATTTTTGCTGAGGCGGAACCGGCGGACTTGATAGCACCTTGGCGAGAGTTTTATTATCACGTGTTGCAAAGTTTGTCGGCGGATGATATGGACAAAATGACCGACTGTTTGCGGAGGCACAATCCCGAACAATCGCTGTTGAGACCGACGATTGAGGCTGTTTGGGAACCCATAGCTATTGATGATAATTGGGAACCGTTTTATGAATTGGTGAAGAGACTTCAAAATTCTTAAAGGGAATTGGGCATGGGGCATTGTTGACTGTTGACTGTTGACTGTTGACTAACAACTGACAACTGACTACTTGAGCTTTTCAATCTCAAATTGTGCATCTTTGTAACCGCCGGTAAGTCCTTGATCGAGAAACATTTTGCCGGCTTTTTCTAAATCGCTAATTGCTCCTGCTTTGTCTCCCAAGGAGCGGCGAACCATGCCTCTACCGTAGTAAGCAGCAGCATAATTCGGACTGATCCGAATAGCTTGCACGTAATCTGCGATCGCACTATTGTAATTCTTTAACTCCTGATAAATCTTAGCCCGATTGGCGTAAGCTTCAGCATTGTTGGGATTGAACCCGATTGCTGATGTAAAATCTGCGATCGCCCCCTGGGCATCACCCCCGGCGCTGCGAGCTAAACCACGATTGTTAAAAGCATTAAAATCATTCGGATTCACTGTCAGCGCTTGAGTGCAATCGGCAATTGCTTTCGGATAATCCTTCAAATTTAAATAAGCAATGCAGCGATTGTTGTAAGGAACCCCATCCTCCTCGCTCAGCGAAATTGCCTGAGTGCAATCGTCAATTGCCGCTTGATGCGCTCCCAAATTCAACTGCGTGCTACAACGATTAGCGTAAGCATCTGCACTCTTGGGATCGATCGCAATTACCTGAGAATAATCCGCCAAAGCTCCCTGATAATCTCCTAGGTGAAAGCGAGCTCTCCCCCGACTGTAAAAAGCATCAACATTCTTAGCATCCAGTTTAATTGCCTCAGTATAATCTCCAATTCCCCCCTGTAAATCGCCGCTCCCAGCACGAGCCAACCCCCGCGAATGATAAGCTTTAACCATGTTCGGCTCTAACCGAATTACTTCGTTAAAATCCTGAATAGCCATCTTGTAATCTTGGAGTTCTAAATAAGCAACTCCTCTTTCATAATATGTATCAGCATCCTTGGGCTGGAGATTCAAAGCTTGAGTGTAATCCTCAATCGCCCCACGCTTGTCGTTAAAATCGTGACGGGCTAGGCCGCGGTTAAAATAAGCCTGAACATATTTAGGATTGAGAGCGATCGCCTGAGAATAATCCGCAATTGCTTCTTCATACTTTTGTAAATCATAATTAGCATTACCGCGCTGATAAAAACTCTCAGCATTTTTAGGATTCAATTGAATTGACTTATTAAAAGCCTGCAAAGCTGCCTCCGCATCTTTATTGCGAGACTTTTCCACTCCCTGTTCGTAATATTCCTTAGCTTTAATCGGATTCGGGCGGCTCCAATAACTAAACAGAAATATCAGAACTATCGCCGCCCCGACGCCCGCCAAAATCAGCAACCAAAATCGACTTCCCAAACGTGAATAAAAACTATCAGAAGACACTAAGCTGGGAGCAATACTTTTCTTGTGAGCCGTATTCACAGGATCTTGGCGGTGTCTCAACTTGCTGAGAGCTACCAAAACTTCATCCGCAGATTGATAGCGCTTGGCAAATTGGTGACAGACCATTTTGTCAATGATATTGGCTAATCCCACAGAACATTGAGAGCGGTTTCGCCACACAATTTCCCCCGTGTGAGAAGGACTCGGATCTTGCAATTTTGGCAAATCCGTACCGGGTAAACCAGTGATAGCTTGGACTGCCATCATCCCAACTGCATAGAGGTCACTGCTAAATTGTGGGTTGCCTTGAAATTGTTCGATCGGCATATAAGCCGGAGTTCCAGTAGCAATGGTGCGCGGAAATTCTGTATCGTACTCGCTGACGTGACTCGCAACTTCTTTAACCGAACCAAAGTCAATTAAAACTAATTTGCCGTCTGGTTTGCGGCGGATTAAGTTGGAGGGATTAACATCGCGGTGAATCACTCCCTGAGAGTGTACGAAAGCGAGAACTTGTAACACTTCTTGCAACAGATCCACCACTCGTTCTTCTCGCCAAGGTTGACCGGCCACAATTTCCCTATTTAGGGCGTGTCCGGGGACAAACTCTTCGACGAGGTAGAATTGATTGGCTTCTTCAAAATAAGCTAGTAAAAATGGAATTTGATCGTGTTTTCCCAGCTTTTCTAATATTTCGGCTTCTTGTTTAAATAAGCGATAAGCTGTTTTGAGAACTGTGGAAGTGTTGCTGGGAGGGCGCAGTTGTTTGACTACACATTGAGGGTGGCCAGGGCGGCGAGTATCGACAGCTAAATAAGTTTGTCCGAAAGCTCCTGAACTGAGAATTTGCACTACGCGATAACGCCTGTCTAACAGTTGACCAACCATGTTCATATCTATAATTGAGAATTGGTAACGGGGAGGTGGTAATTGGGAATTGGTGACGGGGAGTTGGTAACGGGAAGTTGGGAATTGGGAATTGGGAATTGGGTCTTCTTGTTTCTTCCTTTTTCCTTCTTCCTTCTGCCTTTTTTCTTCTTTTTTTAACATCTGAATGGTGACTAATAGTTTATTTAGGGTCGTTGATTTGTGATTGTGCGTTTTGGAAACCATCAGCTCTTCCTTGTTCTAGAAACAAGGTTGCAGCTTTCTGAAAATCCTCGATCGCCCCAGCACGGTCTTTGAGTTGGCGGCGGACGAGGCCTCGGCTGTAAAAAGCGCTAGCATTGTTGGGGTTGAGCCGCAGCGAGTGAGCGAAATCCTCAACCGCTAAAGGGTAATTTTTTAGTTCTGAGTAAATAGTACCGCGATTGCTGTAAGCTACTGCATCGCTAGGATTGAGTCGAATTGCTTGAGTAAAATCTTCTAAAGCTCCCTGCTTGTCTCCCGAAGCCGATCGAGCTAATCCTCGATTGCTGTATGCTTTGGGATTGTTGCCGTTGAGTCCGATCGTCAAACTGCAATCTTCGCTGGCCTTTTGAAATTGTTTTAAATTCAGATAAGCAATGCAGCGGTTGTTGTAAGCTGCTTCGTCTTTTGGATCGAGGCGAATTCCTTCGGTGCAATCTGCAATCGCTTTGTCGTAGGTGGCCAAATTCAAGTAAGCGCTGCACCGATTGGTATAGGCATCAGCGAGATCGGGTTGCAATTCGATCGCCTTAGTATAATCTTCCATCGCTCCTTGATAATCTGCCAGATTAAACCGTGATCGACCACGACTGTAGTATACGCCAGCTTGTTTGGGGCTAATTTGAAGGGCTTGAGTAAAATCTGCCATTGCTCCTGTTTTGTCGCCTGCAGCCGATCGAGCTAAACCCCGATTGCTGTAAGCTGTAGCATCGTTGGGACTGAGCCGAATTGCCTGAGTGTAGTCTTCAATTGCCTGGGGGTAGTCGCCCAAATCGTAGTAGGCTAAACCCCGCTGAGAGTATGCCTCACCGTCGCTGGGATTGAGTCGCACTACTTGGGTGAAATCTTCCACGGCCCCCCGCTTGTCCCCGATGTCGAGGCGGGCCATCCCTCGATTGTAGAGAGCTTTGGTGTGGCTAGGATTGACTTTAATTGCTTGCGTGTAATCCTGTATTGCTTCCTCGGTTGCGCCCATGTCGTAGCGAGCGTTTGCCCGCTTGTAGTAAGTTTCCGCATCGCTGGCATTCAGGGCGATCGCTTGAGTATAATCGGCGATCGCGCCTGTTGTGTCACCTTGCTGCGCCTTGGTAACGCCGCGGGCTAACAATTCTTTTGACCTCGCCGGACTTTGACTCTGCCAAAAGTAAATTATCAGTGCCGTCAAGATTAAAGCTGCCGCTGTTGCAGCCAACAGCAGGAGTTTGGTTTGGCTTTGTCTTCGCGGTTGACTCATAGCGTCAGTGATGATTGTGGCTGGCGGCGGCTCAACCTCCAATTTTACGGCGATTTGTTTGAGGTCTGCTAAAACTTCGGCTGCCTCTTGATAGCGTTCCTCGCAGTCAGGGCGCACCATTCGATCGATAATATCTGCTAGAGCTGCCGAACAAGTTGCCCGGTTTCGCCAGGAAATTTCGTTTTTGTTGTTTTTTAAGGCACTCAGTTCGTTGGGCGAGAGTCCCGTCACGGCAAGCTGGGCGATCGTACCTAGAGCGTAGATGTCGCTATTGTAACGGGGGTTGCCGCTCGATTGCTCGATCGGCACGTATAACTCCTGGGCCGCCAAATCCTGTTTTTTTGCCTCATGCCGTTTAACAGAGTTCGGGGAAGTTTGCGACAACAAATGACAGTTAGCAAGTTCCGGGTTAATTTCTTTGTCTAAGCTAAAGTCTACCAATACAAATTTGCCGTCTGACTCGCGCCGGATCGCTCTGTCTGGTTGAATTCTGCGGTGAATAAAACCCTTCTCGTGTATGAACACCAAAATTTCTAATATTTCTGATAGCAGAGCAATTACTTGGTCTTCATCCCAAGGTTGACCGGGTATTAGTTCTTGACTTAAAGGTGAACCGGCAATAAATTCTTCAATTAAGTATAAACTTTGATTTTCCTCAAAATACGCCAATAATTCCGGGATTTTGTCGTGTTTTCCCAATTTTTCAATTATTTCTGCGTTTCTTTGAAATAAAACTTTGACTAATTCTGGAGTTTGCGAACTTGTGCCGGGGAGTCGCATTTCTCTAACCGTGCATTGCGGATACCCGGGACGGTGAGTATCTGCTGCTAGATAAGTTTTTCCCACTTCACTTGAGTCTGTGACTTTAATGATGCGGTAACGTCTGTCTAGAAGTTGACCAATCATGCTTTGCCCTCTACCCTATCAATTTTCCATTATCGCATGAAATCAGAATAGCCAAAATATTTGGCTGAGTAATTTAAGTTCGATCAAGCCGTGACTCCCACCCAAAAACGGATACTTGATTTCCGATAGGAGTGCTTAGCCTCCCAAAATTTTAGACCAGAGTTGAAGCTACCCGATTCATTTGTGGAGTCAATCTAAAATCTAAAATCTAAAATCGACTGATTGGACAAACGGGCGATGGGATTGGCAATCCAAGTCCAGCGCTGTTGCCACGCTCTTCTAATATTTTAGAAAAAAAATGCTGAAATTGTTTATCCTCTCAATGAAAACTGTATAATTTAACAACCGGGGCGGAGGTGACTCAAATGAACGTACAACTGGTTGAATCCCTAATTCAAGTTATCCTGTCTCTCGAAGCCTGCAAGCAATTAGCGATCGCAGGAAAAAGATTAAAAAATATCCCTTGCCCTTTGACTCAGAAGCTCGTGCAGCTTGTCCTAAAGGGTGGCTATTTTAATTTTTTGAATGACGAACTAGAGATTTATACTCTCAAAGATCGAGAAGCAATTGCCTGATACTCAAAAACAGGAGATTGACAGAACTTTTAAATGTGTGAACAATAAAAATGTCTGAATCATTAACAAAAGGAGGAACGATCGCAGCGATCGCCACTGCCATAGTTCCCCAACAAGGCAGCGTCGGCATTGTGCGAGTTTCCGGTTCCGCAGCCTTAAAAATTGCCGAAACTCTGTTTCGCGCCCCAGGACGGCAAATTTGGGAGTCTCACCGCATTCTTTACGGCCACATCCGCCGCCCCAAAACCCAAGAATTAGTCGATGAAGCTTTGCTGCTAATCATGAAAGCGCCGCGTTCTTTTACTCGCGAAGATGTGGTGGAATTTCACTGTCACGGCGGTATTATGGCTGTGCAGCAAGTCTTGCAGTTGTGTTTGGAAAATGGGGCGAGATTAGCGCAGCCAGGAGAGTTTTCGCTGCGGGCTTTTTTGAACGGGAGGCTGGATTTAACTCAAGCTGAAAGTATCTCAGATTTGGTGGGAGCAAAATCGCCCGCTGCTGCACAAAGTGCTTTGGCTGGTTTGCAAGGAAAATTAGCGCAGCCCATTCGCAAATTGAGAACAACTTGTTTGGACGTGCTGGCAGAAATTGAGGCGAGAATTGATTTTGAGGAAGATTTGCCGCCTTTAGATGAAGCTAACACTTCTTTGGAAATCAATCATGTTTTGGAGGAATTGTCAACAATTTTGGCGACGGCAGATCGTGGAGAATTGTTGAGAACTGGTTTGAAAGTAGCGATTGTTGGGCGGCCGAATGTGGGAAAATCGAGTTTGTTGAATGCGTGGAGTAAGAGCGATCGGGCGATCGTCACGGATTTGCCCGGTACGACGCGGGACGTGGTAGAATCGCAGCTAGTTGTGGGTGGAATTCCGGTGCAGGTGCTCGATACTGCGGGCATTCGAGAAACCGAAGACAAGGTAGAAAAAATTGGCGTTGAGCGATCGCGCGCAGCAGCAAAACAAGCCGATTTAGTGTTGTTGACAATTGACGCGGAATCTGGATGGACAGAGGAAGATTCAGAAATTTACGAACAAGTAAAGCACCGCCAGCTAATTATAATTATCAACAAAATCGACATAGTAAAAACCATCCCCGAATTACCTTTTCCCCCTGAAATTCACCGTATAGTTACCACAGCGGCCGCCATCGATCGAGGCATAGAAGACTTAGAAACAGCAATTTTAGATGCCGTCAGCGGGGGGAATTTGCAAGCAGCAAACTCAGACTTAGCAATCAACCAGCGACAAGCAGCGGCGTTAACTAAAGCTAAAATTTCTCTGGAACAATGTACAGAGACTATGAGCAACAAATTGCCTTTAGATTTCTGGACAATAGATTTGCGCGGTGCAATTCAAGCATTGGGGGAAGTTACGGGCGAAGAAGTGACAGAATCAGTGCTCGACAGAATATTTAGCAGGTTTTGCATTGGCAAATAGTAATAGGAAAAGAGTAAATTAAATAGGTAAGCTGTCTCGCATTTAAGTTGTATTTTTAGGGCGGGCGGGACGCCCACCCACAAGAATTTCACTCTTTTTGAAACCCCGAATTTCACTCTTTGTGGAACAGGCATCTTGCCTGTTCTGTTGTATTTTTAGGGCGGGCGGGACGCCCAACCCCTACTCCCCACAATAATTTCACTCTTTTTGAAACACCGAATTTCACTCTTTGTGGAACAGGCCGGAAAGCCTGTTCTTGAGAATGGTGTAAGATGTTAATTTCATCAAACTTGACTGTAAAATTTAGATGCGGCTGGGCTTAGTGAAGCAATACTACTGACAAATAACAACTAACTCATTCTTACGATCGAGGTCTTCCCAGACTTGTAATATAAAGCACAGCCTCACCCGCAGGAATACCGAGAACGTCATTGACGCGATCGTCAAAAAAGCCCGCGATACCGCTGACACCCAAACGCAGTTGCATAGCTGCTAAATTCAACCGCTGGCCCAAATGACCCGCGTCCATGTGCAAATAGCGGTAAACTCGATCGCCATATTTTGCTACAGCCCTGTTTAAATCCGCCGTGTGAAATAACAGCGCCCCCGCATCTCTGCCCAAGTCTTGCCCCAAACACAAAAAATGCAGTTCCCTGCGGAAATTTTTAAACCGAATTTGCCGCAATTCTTGAGCTTTCGGAGCGTAATAATAACAGCCTTCTTCTAACCCATGCACTCCCGAAACAGCAATAAAAGTCTCGATCAAACTTAGATCGAAATAGTCTGGATTACCGTCTAATCCTTGGTCGATATAGTGCTGCGGCTGGTAAGTAAAATCCAGCATAGCTAACAGTTCGCCCAAGCTCAAAGAAGCACCTGTATAAGCACGGGTCGAACGCCTTTTGAGCATAGTGTTTTCTAAAGTTTCCAGGTTAACTCCCCAAGGAATCGAAGGAGTGACCGTCGAAACTTTAGTACAAAATGGAAAGTTGTATTTATCCTCTAGTACCCCTTCACTTTCATCAAGTTTCCAGCCGTCAGATCCGGTAGGGTCTGATTCTAAATGCGTGGCTTTATGGAGGTATTTTAACAGTTGACCTTCGGAAATTTTCGGGTAATCTGTCGTGGTGTTTCCGGGCAAAGCTGTTTTAAATTTAGGCAAGTTTTGGTCAATATCTAGCAAGTCGGCTAAAGCAACTACACAAATCGCTCCTTCTTGCTCCGAGTCAATGTAAAGTAATTCATTGACAGCTTCGTCGGCGAATCCTCCAATCAGGTGAGGTCGGTAATCGTTGACGGCGCAAGCTAACTCGATATTGCTCAATAAATGGCCGGTGTCTAGAAAAATTCGCCGATAAGCTCGGTCTTCGTAACGCCAAGAAGAACGGAAAAAAACAGTGGTAATGGCGATCGCCAATTGGGTATTTTCTAGCGCTGGCGACTGGAAACAAGCTGCTTGCAATGTCGGCCAAACTTGACTGTCCCAAAAATGAACAAGTGAATGAGTTCTGCACTGATAGTTGTAGAGTCCGGCCGGCAACTGGGCAGTGCCACGGGAGATTAAATAAACCTCTGCTGGGTAGAGTCCACCCGCCGACGGTGCAGATCGCAAATACAGGTAGCTGTCGTCTACCGTCTGCACTTTCGCCGTCAACCCGTAGCTGCACAGCAACAAGCTAGATAACCGATGCCACCAAGCGGCATCGGGATCGGCATCGGCATCCTCCGAGGGGTCTTTTAGATAAGGCTTGAGGTCAAAATACGCTCCAATTTTATATTCTTTGAAAGGCACAGGTTGCTCTGTCCAATCTAGCTGTTTACTTTTAGCAGCAATGGTTTCAGGGTCGTATTTTGTCCGTTCGTGGTAGTGCTCAGCAATGGAGAGAGGATGTTCTGGCATATTTCAGTAGAGGATTCGCTTTGGTTTCTCGATCGATCTTGACATTACTAACCGCTTACTGGTTGAGCAAGGCAGAAATTTACAAATATAAAAAAAATCTTAGAAAAAATGCGACTGTTGTTACACAAGCTTAACATAATAAGAGACATAAGTATAAATACGCAGAATAATAACCATTAATTACTGTTATGGATTGGCTGCAGTAGCTGTCGTCATGAGGAATGAAAATGCAAAAGCTAAGCGCTGAGGAATTGCTTGCTCAGTATGCTGAGGGCGAGCGAAACTTTAACGCCGTTGACTTAAGTGAACACAACTTGTTTCAAGCAGATTTGACAGAAATCAATCTTTCTGGTAGCGTTCTGAGGCGAGCTTATTTGCCCTACGGAAACTTGACTCAAGCCAATCTTTATAAAACTGATTTGCAAGATGCTGAATTGGGCGACATTCAACTTTATCAAGCTAACTTGTCGGAAGCAACTTTATCAAGAGCCAACTTATCAAGAGCAAATTTGCGTCACGCCAATTTGCAAGGTGCTAATTTGCAGAAAGCTAATTTGCAAGGTGCGGATTTGTACAATGCAGATTTGACGAATGCCGACTTGAGATATGCGGATTTGAGCCGAGCTAATTTGGAGAAAGCAAAGTTAACCAAAGCTCAATTAGCGGGCTGCAACTTATTTCGATCGCGCTTGGTTGATTTGTCGGAAGCGGAGTGCGATCGCACTACTATCGGGCCCGAAGGCTATTGATGATTTGTAGCGGCTAGTCTAGGCGTAGGGCGATCGGCTTACTTAGTCGCTCGCCATTTTTAAAATTTCTTAACATTTCTCGACACGCCGGAAAATGTGAGTTACAGTCGTAGAGAACTTATCGATCCGCAACATTGACAATAAATAACACATTTTTTCCGCGAAAAACAGGCTAAAATTTATGAATTCTCCTGACAACAAATCCCGAGAACTCCGGCGCAAAGAACAAGAACTCCGGAAGCGAGAACAAGAAATTAGGCTCCGCGAACTAGAAGCCGAAATTGACCGCTCAGTGCCCGAACATCTAACAAGCAAGTACCAAGAACCAGATAGCCAAGTTAAGGGCAAACTCAAACAGTGGCGCCGAAAAATTATAGCAGCCGCTCAATTTACAGGCATTGTCATTGCTGTTATCGTTGCAGTTCGCATAGCATCTTGGCTGGCAGCGGCGCTGATAGTGGGAGGCATTGCTTTCATAGCTTACAAAATGTTTATTGAAGAAGACAAAAGTTGAGAATTTAAAGCAGGAAACTATCAGGAAATACCCATGAACCTTAAAGTAGAAACTAGCAACTTTCTCAACGATTTAGAGCGAGTAGCCGCCGTCCGCCGAGAAATTGCCACTCGCCTCAGCAACATCGCGACAGCCATCAACCAATCAGAATTAGCAGGAGGAGAAGCATCGGGAAAACTCGGTTTAGAAACAGACAACGCCGACATTGATGTCGCCAGTAAAAACTTGCGCCAAGGAGTCTTTCGGCTGCTAGTGCTAGGCGACATGAAACGCGGTAAAAGCACTTTTCTCAATGCGTTAATCGGCGAAAACTTACTGCCCAGCGATGTAAATCCCTGTACAGCTTTGCTGACGATTTTGCGATATGGTTCAGAAAAAAAAGTAACAGTTTATTTCAATGACGGCAAAAGCCCAAAACAGCTAGACTTTAAAAGTTTTAAACAAAACTACACAATTGACCCCGCCGAGGCAAAACGTTTAGAAGAAGAAAAGAAACCAGCATTTCCCGATATCGATTGCGCCGTAGTAGAATATCCCTTACCTTTGCTGGAAAAAGGCATAGAAATAGTAGACAGTCCAGGACTGAACGATACAGAAGCGCGCAATGAATTATCTCTCGGTTACATCAACAACTGCCACGCTATTTTGTTTGTACTTAGAGCCACTCAGCCTTGCACAATGGGTGAAAGACGCTATCTAGAAAATTACATCAAAAATCGCGGTTTGAGCATTTTCTTTTTGATCAATGCTTGGGATCAGGTGCGGGAAAGTTTGATTGACCCGGATGATCCTGAAGAATTAGCAGAAGCAGAAGGCAAACTGCGGCGGGTTTTTCAAGTTAATTTGGCTGAATATTGTTTAACAGAAGGACACGATATTTACGACGAGCGAGTGTTTGCAATTACCTCACTTAAGGCGCTCAGGTTGCGGATGAAAAACCCGGATGCGGATTTGGCAGGAACTGGTTTTCCCGAGTTCATGGCGGCACTAAATACGTTTTTGACCCAGGAAAGGGCGATTTCGGAATTGCGTCCGGCGAGGACTTTGGCGCGTCAAATTTCTGCTCGCGTCCGCGAAGCTGTTGCACGCCGTTTACCATTACTCGATCGCGATGTCAATGAATTGAAGGAAAAGATTAATTCAGTCGAGCCGGAGTTTAAGAAGCTGACTCACATTCGCGATGAGTTTCAACAAGAAATTATCGAAGTTAGAGATAGTAAATCGCGGGCGATCGCAGATTCTTTCCGCGCCTACGTTCTTAACTTAGAAAACACCTTTGAAACAGATTTCTTACGGTATCAACCAGAGCTGAGATTTCTGGATTTCTTCAGCCAAGGCAAGCGAGAAGCCTTTGAAGCATCGCTCAAACGAGCATTCGAGCAGTACATCAACGACAAACTAGCAGCTTGGACTCTAACTGCTGAACAAGAGATGAATTCAGCATTTTCGCAACTTTCGCAAAGTGCCGCAAATTACGGAGCATCTTACACGAAAGTGACTGAAAAAATTACCGAAAAACTGACGGGACAAAAAATACCAGCAGCAGTCAGCAACTCGAACGAAGATAACTCGCCCAGTTGGGCAAAATGGGCGATGGGATTGTTCTCGTTAACTACCGGAAATCTGGCAGGTGTAGCAATGGCAGGAGCGGGTTTTGATTGGAAAAATATCCTGCTCAACTTAATCACTGTGATGAGCGTCAGTGTGATTTTTGCTAGTTTGACCGGGGTTGTTTTGGGGCCCCTATATTTAGCTTTGTTGGGGATGGGTGTTGGGGTTTTGCAAGCAGACGGAGATCATAAACAGTTGGTGAAAGCGGCGAAAAAAGAGCTAGTGAAATATCTGCCGCAGGTGGCTCAAGACCAATGGCAGCCGATTCACGATGCTGTGAAAGAGTGTTTTGATGTTTACGGACGAGAAGTGGGCGATCGCATGAATGCGGATATTAATTCTCGGAAAGCTGAGTTAGATAATTTGCTGGAACAAAAGGAATCTCGCGAGATTAATTGTCAGGCTGAATCTGAGCGGTTGAAAAAATTGGAGGCTGATGTTTCTGCAGAGTCGCAGAGTATTGAATCGCTATATCAAGGTTTCCTAGCATCCGCTTGAAATAAAACAACAATATGCAACAACCGGAAATTTATCAATACCTGACCGACAATCTCAAATCAGCACTCGGTATTCTCGAACTCGACAAAAACTCCCAACTGTATCGAGATACCACCTCAATCTGCGACTATCTCGCCAAACCAACATTTCAAATTGCTGTCTTTGGCCCGTTTAATTACGGCAAGTCAACTTTGCTCAATGCTTTGCTTGGAAATAGGGCTTTGCCGATCGACCTTGTTCCCACTACAGGTGCTGCCATTTATGTCAACTACGGCGAGGAACTGCACGCAAAAATTACCCTGAAAGACGGCACGGAAGTTAGCGAACGGGGGACTGATGTTTTGAAACGCTACGCCATCCTTGACGACGCGAGACAAATGCGGGATGATGTGGCGGCCGTTAATGTTTACTGTCCCCATCCATTCCTGCAAACCGGTGTGGAATTGCTGGATTTGCCGGGAACCAATGACCGCGAAGAACAGGATAATTTGGTTCGGGATAAATTGCTAACGGCTGATTTGGTTGTGCAGGTTTTAGATGCTCGCAAATTGATGACTTTAGGCGAACGGGAGAACTTAAGAGATTGGTTGAGCGATCGCAACATCAATACTGTCGTCTTTGTTGCCAATTTTCTCAATCTACTCGAACCAGACGACCAAAAACAAGTTTACAATCGCTTGTTGTTTGTTGCCGAAAGTTTTCGCTCGAACTTGCCGAACAATATCAGCAATATCTACCGCGTCGATGCTTTGCCAGCTTTGAGGGCGAGGCTGAAAGGAGATGTGGCTGCCGCCCAAACTACAGGAATTGCCACCTTTGAATCGGCTTTGCAAAGTATTGTGGCAGCTCAACAGGAACAACTAGCAGTTAAGTTGCCCAGAATTGAAGCTATAGCTACTAAAATTTGCCAATCTCTCAGAGCCAAATCTGAAACTGTCACCGCAGAAATAGCCACTGCTCAAAAGAAGCATAAAGACAAAATTGAAATTAAACAAAAAGCTGAAAAACTGATATCAAAAGGCTTTCAAGCCAGTGTTTCCGACTTCGAGATTTGGCTTTACCAGCCCACACTTTTGCAGCGGTATCAATCGGAAATGGCGCTGTCGCTCCAGGAAGGGAGTTTTGATGCGTGGAAGCTAAAATTTCAGCGAGAGGTCTTACATCAGCAGCAAACCATCGCAGAATGGGTAAATAAAGCTTGCGAATTCTTTGAGAAAGAACAGCCGATCGCACTTTTGATTTCGTTTCCTCCATCCCCGCAAGTCAGCTTACCGGAGCCGCCGCCACCTCCACCACAAAAGTCGATCGACAGTGAAGTGGCTCCTGTGGCGATCGCCACAGGCTTAGGTTGGCTATTGGGCGGGCCTGTGGGAGCCGCAGTTGTCGGCGGTGCTAGCTATATTTTGAATAAAAGAACTGGGAATGAAAAGCCGCCTGAATCGTCAGAAGCTTATCTAAATCAAGTAACGGAAATTTGCAGCGAGGCTGCTAAAAACTATCTCGCTCGCTTCAGTACCGATACTTTTTCCATGCTGCAACACTACAAGGAAATTGCCGGAAAAGTTATCTGTTTTCAAGATAGCAAAGAACCATTAAATATGAATGTTCAACAGTACCAGTTACAGTTAGTAAATAATTTAATCGAGAACTTAGAAGCAGAATTGGATAGAATAAAAGTTATATGATTTAAGATTTTAGATGAGTTTCATGGCTCTGTCAAATCCTCAAGGACAGGCAAGATGCCTGTTCCACAAAAATTCAGTTTTATTGTGGGAAGAACAGGCAAGATGCCTGTTCCACAAAAATTCAGTTTTATTGTGGGAAGAACAGGCAAGATGCCTGTTCCACAAAAATTCAGTTTTATTGTGGAACGGGCATCTTGCCCGTTCCTAAAAATAATTAAATATTATTGGATTTCTAATCAGTCACTGCTTTAACTTCCTTCAAATGACCAAATCTGTAATTAACGGCAAATGATCCGAACCGACATTGCGCCCAGTACGAATCTTCAAAACACCAATTTCTTTGCTGACTAGAAAGTGATCGATCGGAATATAAGCCAGCGGCATAAAAGTCGGCCAAGTCGGTAAAATGCCAAAGCCCGATCGCGCATTTCGCAGGTTTCCGGTTTTTACCATATTTTTGTAGAATGGCGACCACATTGTGGTATTGAAATCCCCAACCACAATCAGCGGATTTTTGACTTGGGCTGCATACTCGCCGATGTCGGCTAGCTGTCTATTGCGCTGGATAAAACTCTGCTGTTTGATGGGTATAGTCGGATGAGCAAGAATCAGAGAAATGATTTTACCTTGAAATTCAACCTCCGCAAACAAGCTCTTTCTTCCCTTTGAAAAGAGTTTAACAGAGGAATTGTTTAAAGGCAGCTTGCTGTAGATGGCACTGCCAAATCTCTCAGATTCTTGGTAGTGGCAAGAGTAAGGAAACATTTCGCTTAAAACGGCTAACTCCTTCGCCCAAACTCTGCTGACTTCGACAAAAACCGCGATATCGGGTTGTTCTGCTTTTACCAGCGATATCACCTCAGAATATCGGCGGTTACTTGTTAAAACATTTGAATGCAAAATCCGCAGATGTTGTCCGGGAGTCGCTCCTGCAAATGCTGGCCCTGGCAAATACCAAGGAACAATTTCCGCCAAATTAAGGATAAGGCAAAATGCGCTCACCAGCAACCATATTTTTTTGGCTCGCACGAGAGCGAAGAATATAAAAATTGATAACCCAGCCAATAGATATTGTAGTTTAAAATGAGAACTCAACTCAAATAATAGGTTGAATTCTCCCAAGTAACCTGTTATTGACAAGATTGCCTCTACAATAGTGGCGAGCATAAACCATTTTAAAATTAGGTGCTTCAAGCTAATAATTTGGTTAGGGCTGTGCAGTAACGCCCATTTCAGCTTAATTTTAAGGTCGTTGGTAATAGGCAATTTATCAACTTCTATTACCAGTTGTTCTGGCTGTTCCAACTCTCGCCGCTTTTGATAAAATCTCACCAGCAAGCTATCTATCACAAAATAACTAAACGAATTGGCAACAAATCCTACCAATACCAACACACATAAACCGATTAGCATACCAAAGGAACCGCCCAGTTTCCTCAAAGCCGACCAAGTGGCTGCGTCACCTGTTTTACCTGTCGCTACTCTCGCTATTAATAGCATTAAAGCAGGCAATCCGATCGTGATTATGTTTCTGATGATAGAGTCCATTATACAATTTTAGATTGTAGATTGTAGATTTGAGATTGGGAATGAATCATGCAGTTTTTAGGGCAATGCACACCCCACCTATTGACTTAATAGCGACTTTACAAAATTGGGATACTCCTTAAATTTCATAGATTTCTAATGGTAAGTTGTCGGGATCTCGGAAAAATGTAAACCGTTTTTCGGTAATTTCGTCAAGGCGAATGTTTTCTACTTCTACTTCTTGGGATTTTAAGTAAGCAACGGATGCTTCTATGTCCTCTACGGCAAAAGCTAAATGTCTCAAACCGCAAGCTTCAGGATTGTTAACTCTTTCAGGAGGATGGGGAAATGAGAAAAGCTCGATGGTGTCGCCGTTTCCGACGCGCAAATCTAGTTTGTAAGAATTCCTCTCGGTTCGGAAAGTTTCTTTGATAATGGAACATCCCAATACTTCTACATAAAATTTCTTCGATGCTTCGTAATCCGAGCAAATAATCGCCACATGATGTATTGCCTTTATTTTCATCTGAATAAAGTTAGTTAGTTTTGTTTTTCTGAGATGTTGCACCATTTTAAATAAGCTTTTTATGAACAGGCAAGATGCCTGTTCCACCAAAAAAATTACTCTTTGTGGAACAGGCATCTTGCCTGTTCTTGAGAATGGTGCAAGATGTGAGGTTTTTCCAACAGCACAGCACGCTATTGACAATTATATTTGACGATCGCAGACTCCGCCACCAACCCTGCTAAATTCAGCGCGAGATCCCTTTATTTTCCCCCGTTCAAATCTTAATAAAAAAAATTCTGTAAAAAAAGTACCTTAGTTTGATAAAATGAGAGTTTTGCAGTCAATCACCCAATTTGCATCTTCGGAGACAAGCATTATGGCCCGTATGTATTACGACACCGACGCGAACCTAGACCTCTTAGCCAACAAAACGATTGCTATCATCGGTTACGGTTCCCAAGGACACGCCCACGCCCTTAACCTCAAAGACAGTGGCATGAATGTCGTTGTCGGTTTGTATCCCGGTAGCAAATCTGCCGCCAAAGCAACCGACGCGGGTTTAACAGTTCACCCGGTAGACAAAGCAGCCGCCGCCGCTGACTTCATCATGATTTTATTGCCCGATGAAGTTCAAAAAACTATTTACAAAGAACAAATCGAACCGAACCTTTCTGAAGGAAATGTTTTAGCATTTGCTCACGGTTTTAACATTCACTTCGGCCAAGTTGTTCCCCCTGCCAATGTAGACGTAGTAATGGTTGCCCCCAAAGGCCCCGGACACTTGGTACGACGGACTTACGAACAAGGGGAAGGTGTTCCGAGTTTGTTTGCAGTATATCAAGATGCTTCCGGTCAAGCGCGCGATCGGGCAATGGCCTATGCTAAAGGTATCGGCGGCACCAGAGCCGGCATCCTGGAAACCACTTTCCGTGAAGAAACAGAAACTGATCTTTTTGGCGAACAAGTAGTTTTGTGCGGCGGTTTGAGCGCCTTAATTAAAGCTGGATTTGAAACTTTAGTTGACGCCGGATACCAACCGGAATTAGCTTATTTTGAATGTTTGCACGAAGTTAAACTTATCGTTGACTTAGTAGTAGAAGGAGGCCTAGCCAAAATGCGCGACAGCATCTCCAATACCGCAGAATACGGCGATTTAACTCGCGGCCCCCGCATCGTCACGGATCAAACCCGCGCCGAAATGCGTAAAATTCTCAGCGAAATTCAATCGGGCCAATTTGCCCGCGAATTCGTTCTCGAAAACCAAGCCGGCAAGCCAGGTTTTACCTCCATGCGCCGTCAGGAAGCAGAACATCCTATTGAAGAAGTTGGTAAAGATTTGCGAGCTATGTTTAGCTGGTTGAAAAAGCACGCCTAATCAATTTTAGATTTTAGATTTTAGATTTTAGATGGGAAGACCAATCTAAAACTGTCCTGGAGGCATTACCTCTCTCTGTAGGGTGTGCACTGCACACCTTACTGGTTTGAGGAAAATCTAAAATCTCAAGTTTAATCGATTTGAGATTGGAGGAAAAATCTCAAATCTACAATCTCAAATCGTCATGTTTGGTTGGGCTTCGCTTAACCCAACCTACAAGAAAATGGCTAGGTATTATTAGAGAAACCGGGTTTCTCGCTGGTAGCTCAAAACTATCGACTCGGGCTAGGGCTTTTTTGCAATTTCTCAATATCCTGTTGCCTTTTCTCGTTGAAATCTCTCGGCCTCAACCAATCTGGCCACAACCCCACGAAGAACTTTCGGCTTGCCACGCTAGTATCTCTTACAGGTTTGGGCAGAAAAGTTAAAGTGTCACCGTAAAGGGTAAACAGGGCTGCCAACAGAAGCAATAGCGGGATAAGATTTTTTTTAGGCATCGCAGTTTGGGAGTAGAGTTTGTGAAAGCGGTTTGTTATATTTTGCCCTTGCACGGACAAAAAATATCAGAAACAGCTTAAGAAGAAAATACACCCCTGGGGCTAAGGCGCGCCGCCTACACAAGGAAAACTGGTAGTCGTAATATCGTTTCCACTGACATCGGAATCATAATTTTCTGAGTGCAGTGGGAGTTTCCCGTGTGGCTCCGCGCTCTCAGGAGCGACCGGGAATATCGCACTCAAGTATAATTTCGATGTCATCTTATTTGATATTACTACAAGTCTTAATCATTAGTTATTAGCTGAGGACTAATGACTAATGATTAATGACTAATCACTACTTATTCCCTTGAATAAAAGTTTGCACTACTGTATGAATTTCCGGGGAAATTTCTGTTACTAGGCGCACCGGGATTGCCGATGTGGAAGCAAATTGCGCGTATTCTGGTGTTAGAAAGACTGCATATTTGTCAGCTTCAGCAGTCATTTGAGCGGCAGTTGCCAAACTTACAGCTTTAATATAATTGCGTATGCTAGCAGCTTGGTCGCCGACAACTTCATCTCCGGTAATTACTGTGCTCGGCCTACGAACTTGGTGTAAAGTTGTACTGGGATCTTTGACGCTTAAGTGGGTTCCTCCTACAAAACCAACTAGCCATTTAGGAGAAGGAATTTTCGGAAAGCCGGCAATTTGTTCGGCTAAGGCGGGAGTTGTTTTGTCGGCAGAAGATGCTACTATTAAGGTGGGAATTTGAATTGCACTTAAACCCGTTTCTCCAAATAGTAATGATGTGATCGGATTCATGGCGATCGCCCTTTTAATCCTCTCATCCCGCAATTGATACCGTTCTTCGGGCAATGCGGCCGCCGTGCACTGAATGCCTTCGCCTAAGCTGAAACCAATCAAATCTCCCTGACACCTTTGTTTGAGTCCGCTCAATTGCAGTTCGGCGCCGGCCACGGACAAGGCTGTAGCGCCGCCAAATGAATAGCCAATTATTATCGATCGGTCGATCGCGATTTTCCCCTGCAAATTATCATCAGTTAGGTTCAATTTTGTCAGTTCGTCGAGTACAAAACTGATGTCTTTGGGACGGTCTAAAAACTCTTGAGGAGCTAGCAAGGGACACTTCCCCGCCATCGCAGCATTGGTATTCGTCTCGTTGCTGCCCGGATGTTCTAAAGCTGCTACCACATAACCGTGAGACGCCAAATGCTCGGCTAAGTAGCGCAAATCCGTGCGGACGGAACCCAACCCGTGAGAAAAGACGATCGTCGGTTTGTCGGCTGTCGCAGCTCTCGACCAGTACACATCAACCGGAATAGGTCGATTGCGGGCGCTATCGTTCAAATCTAGCGCCCGTACCTGCACGGCATTAGGGCCTGGCTGGGTTGGATCGAAAGGCAGCTTAAACGCGGGTTTAACCGCTGCTAACTGAGGTGCGATCGCCGCCATAAAGCGCTGAGTTTGCCAAAAACTTACGTTCATATTTCCCAAAACAGCGAAAGCTCTATCGAGATCCACCACGACCCGCGAGCTCGGATAAGATTCAATGAAACTCAATATCGATAAGCCTTCCGGCGCTTTGGCTCCCTGCACCAGAGCGGCTCGCAACGCTTCCACACCCCCACCGTCGCGCCTGGGTATCACAGTAGTCAAATCCGTCAGGATGGCAGTGCCGATGCCCGTATTTAGCAAGTTGCTCAGGCCGACTACATTGAGGGGAATTTTCGCTTGCAGCGCCCGAAAAATTTTACTCCGCTGTTCCTCAGACAGGAGATTGGCGTAAGCTTGCAGTTTGGCGGGGACTTTTCCTGTTTCTGCGAGTTCGCGCAAATCCGCAACCGATATTGACGATTCTAAAATACCTTTGCGGATAACAACCGTTTCTGCCGCTTTTACAGAGGATGTCGCGTCGCTCAAAGGGCCGATCGAAATCGAACCCAAAACACTCGCCACCGAAGAAAACCATCTGAAATTTGGTCTGATGCTCATTTTTACCTTATTGAACTAGAGGGGGTAGATCACCATATTCTCAAAATTCTCCCAGATACCGAGATATTGTCCTAGATGCCGAGAAATTGCCTCCATCGGAGTGCGATCGGCAAGGCCTCTACGCATATTTACTTGCCGATCGCACATTCCGTACCTAAGTACACTTCTTGTGCGGGTGCTAATGATGATGAGTTGAAGGATTTTTTAATCTACTGCCCAAAAAATACAAACTTCGCGAGCGAAAAGATCGAGCCAGTGTATTTCCGAACCGCACAAAGGTGCGGAATTTTTGCTAGCAATTCCGTTGGATTAGGATTAAATATAAGAGTTACAGAATTATCACAAATAGGGCTTAAATTTTAGGTATGTAGTTGCGCTTTAGTCCTAAAATATTAACCGCAGATAAATGCAGATTTATAACTTCATCTGCGGTTAATATTCTCCTCAAGATACAGGAAAATAAACAACAAGCATCGAAATATTTTGGTGAGTCCGGGCGATCGCTTCCGGTTCTTTGAGAGTTCCCGGTTTTTCCCACAAATTCTGGTGAGAAATTGTGGTTAAAATCAGCAAATCGTGTTCTAACAAATTCTGCGAAACTAGCTTGATAAAATTTCCCCGCACCCGATTGACTGGTATCTCAGAAAGAATTTCCACCTCCGCCGCACTTTTGTTGCTTTGTTCCCGTTTTGTCGCCACCAACAACACTTGCAAACTAGCCTTTAGTTCCTCGGCTAAACTCTTAGCAATATCCACGGTTTCCTGAAATCCAAACCGAGTCAACTCGCTGTCAGTTACCGCCAAAATTATTCTGGCTGTATTTTGGAGAGGATCGGGAAATCGAGCAATCAGTACGGGTACGGGCGATCGCCTGATCACTGTGTCAATAATGCTGCCAAAAAAATTGTCGCGCGTCGTGGAAAATCCCTTCCAACCGCAAACTATTAAACTAGCTTCGCGTTCGGTTGCACTCCGTAGGATTCCGCGATCGATCGCATCATCTATCCTCGCGATCGGTTCAACCGCACAATTCGCGGCATGGGCGACAGTTTCCGCAGCCGTCAAAAGTTGAGTTTGCTGCATTTTCTCTGCGGGCGAAATTGCTTCTCCGCGATCGGACAAAATATGCAGTGGCAGCAAAGTTCCCTGAGATGTTTTTGCTAAAATCAAAGCCAAACGCAGCAAATTATCTTCCGTATTAGGATTAGCAACAGGCACTAAAACTCGCTCTCCCCATGAATGCTTTCCCGAAGTAGCAGTCGGCAAACTCGACCCCGGCGGCTGCATTTCTTGACCCCACCGAGATACAATCCAAGGAGAAGCGACACAAGTTACTAAAATCATGGCAATGATGCCGTTCACCGTTTCAGTATCGACCAATTTAATGTCAAAAGCAACCGTAATCGCAGCCAAAGTAGAAGCAGCTTGAGCAACAGAAAGACCGAACATTACCATAATGTTGGGAAACTCAAAACGAAATAATTTCCCCGGTAGCCAAGCTGCCAAAAACTTGCTCACCACCTCTGCTAAAATCATCACTGCCGCCACCAACAAAGACTGCGGCTGCTTCACCAAAATTAGCGGGTCAATTAACATCCCCACAGAAATCAGAAAAAACGGCACAAACAGCGTATTGCCAATAAACTCAATCCGATTCATCAGGGGACTCATTTTGGGAATTATTTGAGTAATGGCAATTCCCGATAAAAATGCACCAATAATTGCCTCAATTTCAATTAGTTCTGCTGCGTAAGAAACTAGAAATAGGGTAGCCAATACAAATATAAATTCGGCATTTTCGTCATGTCCAAATTTCTTGAAAAACCAGCGACCGATTTTGGGAACGCCCCACAAAGTAGCAAAAGTGTAGATAGCAAGAGATGGAATGAGAAACAGCCAAAATTCGAGAGTGAGATTTCCTTTGAAAGCTTTAACAACAATTGCCAGCACCAACAGTCCCAACACATTTGTAATTAAAGTCCCGCCCAAAGTCGTAGTAATAGTCTGAGTTCGCATCAATCCCAATTTGGTGAGAATTGGCAGCGCTAAAAGTGTGTGCGTAGCGAAACAAGAAGCGACTAAAATTGCAGCCAGCCAGCTATATCCCAACAGCAGCATTGCTCCTGTCCCCAATATCATCGGTAGCGAAAAAGTAGCTAGCCCAAATATGACAGCTTTGTCCGCATTGAGTTTGAGATCGTCAAGGCTAGTTTCCAGTCCCGCTAGGAACATCAAAAACAGCAATCCTACAGTACCTAGCAAAACAATAGTAGCGTCCCGTTGCAGCAAATTGAGACCGTTGGGCCCGACAATTACGCCAGCAATAATTAAACCCACTATTCCCGGTAGTCGCAAGCGCTCAAATACCAGCGGCGCGAGTAGCATGATTGCTAAAAGAACCAGGAAAACGGGAACGGGGGCGGTAATTGGCCCGGAAGTTAACATAAATTTTTCACCCTACATATTGGCAGCGAACTGCTACCAGTTTTAAAAGGAAATAATCAAAATGTCTATCAATCTAAAGAGGTATTATCAATATTTTACAGCGTAATTGGTAATAAGTAGGACTGGGCGGGAGCAACTGGGTTTATTGGTAAAATATGGGTTGGATGACTAGAAATTGGGCGCAGCACGAACTCCGATAAAAAACTCTATTTTTCAGTCCTGGAGGCACAAAAACCAGGTTAAGAGTCAAAATAACAGGTTGTGAGCGATCGACTTTAACGCCGAAACCTGGTTTTTTATCCTATTTGCGTCCACCACTATTTAGGTATCAAATGCAGGGAGACACAGACATACATCCCCAGATGGAGCTTGGCCAACTCGGTCTAATTCAGAAACCCGGCTTCTTAAAAAAACCGGGCTTTTCACCACAACAGACAATTTAAATGGGTTAGTCTTGGACGAGAAACAACCCGGTTTCTACGCAACGTACTTAACCTTACCCTTACGGTAGCTAAGTATGTATTTCTTGTCAAGATTTTTCCATCTAATTTTCAATGATAGGCTAAGCGATCGACACAATACTAGCTCGCTCGTAAGGCAATCTGTTAGTCGGCAAAACATCCAGATTAATTTGCAACGCATCCAAAGCCGGATTTTCGGCTAGCAGTTTTTGCGCCAAACCCTTATTGACAATTTCCCAGAAATCCGTTTCATTGGGATAATTAGTCAAGAAACTGTCGATGCTTTGGTAAATCGGCACAAAGTCGGGATACTCATCCTGCGTAATTCCTGGTTTGTACTGATATTTGACATCAATATTGAGGTTATTCAAACCCTGGTGATCGATCGAGTAATTAGGAAGCTTGAAATCCCATGCTTCGCCTAATTTACCATCTTGAGTGCGAGTAACGGTACTGCTGCGATCGTAAGGCAATTGGTTCGTCGGTAAAACATCCAAATTAACCGTCACCGACGAAATTGCCGGATTGTCAGCAAGCACTTTTTCGGTCAGATTCTTGTTGACAATTTCCCAAAAGTCTGTTTCGTTCGGGTAGTTAACTAACAGATTGTCAATGCTCTTGTAAATCGGCACAAAATCAGGATACTCATAATTTTGAATCCCGTCTTTGTACTTATAATTTACATCAATATTCAGGTTGTTTAACCCTTGATGATTAATGGGGTAATTGGCCAATGTAAAATTCCATTTCTGCGTCATTTGAGCATCGGACGGAAAGAAAGCAATTCCTATTGGACGCTGTAGCTTGCTGTCGGGAGGGACAAAAATAGAACTGTTAGTCGACCCAGGATTTCCCGATATTGGCAGCGGTTCGTCAGTCTTGCCATTATACCGCAAAACAGCGCCGGCACCGTTAGCATTAGCGCGGTTGTCAAAGCCAACTGCAAACAAATTGCCGATCGGCGAAAAGGCCAAACTACCTACATAATTGCTACTGGGCGAAGTATCAGTATAATTGGTAGATAAAACCTTGACCAATTCCCCACTTCTTAAATTGTAGCGCCTGATATCGTTAGCAAAATCGCTGACATAAAGGTCGCCGTCAGCCGGCCCGATTGCCATTCCCAAAAGACTTGTAAATCCCTGACTCCGAGGCGAAGGATCGGGCGAAGCAAAGATACTTGACTGCCGGGTTTGCGGGTTGTAACGCAGCACCTGACTGGGGAAACCTGCGCTAAAATCTGGTTGACCGTTGGTCGCCACACTCCCCTGCGTTGTCACATACAAATTGCCGTCAGGAGCAAACAGTAAACCGTTCGGGCCATTCAATCCTCCCGCTTGCTGATTTCCCGAAGCAAATACATCAATAAACTGTCCTGTTTTGCCGTTATATCGGAGAATTTGGTCACTCAAAAAACTGCTGACATAAAAATTACCGTCAGGGCCAAAAGCTAAACCGTAAGGGCGAAACAATCCGCCAGTTTCATCGACCGCCGTGTTCGGATTATCGCCGACAAACTTGTCAATAAATGCGCCAGTAATTCCGTCATACCGCAATACCGCAGATGCTGTCGGTTCTCCCGAATTTCCGGGCTTGTCGCCGCTAGTAACGTAAATGTCCGACTGATCATCGCCATTGCCATCTGGCCCAAAAACGATCGTATCTGGATTGAACAAACCGCCGCTTCCCGGTGGAATAAATTCCCCTAGAAAATTGCCGGTATTGCCGTCAAACCGAAGTACATTATTTCCCCGGCTATTGCCAACTAGGAAAGTTCCTTGAGGATTGCTGGGTTGAGTGCGAGTAACTTTGCTGGTGCGGTTGTAGGGCAAGGTTTGGCTTGGCAGAACGTTGAAATCTATCTTAATTGCCGCCAAGGCAGGATTTTCGTTGAGGATATTTTGAGTCAAGTTTTTATTGACAACTTCCCAAAAATCTGTTTCGTTCGGATATGTGGTTAAAAAGTTATCAATGCTCTTGTAGATTGGCACAAAATCGGGATATTCATTGGGAGCGATTTCCGGCTTGTACTGGTAATCTATATCGAGATTGACCTTGTTCAATCCTTGGTGATTGATTGCGTAGTCTTTGACTGAAAAATTCCAATCTTCTGTGATTTTGCCCGATTGACTGCGGAAAACTGTACTGGCGCGATTGTAGGGCAATATCTCCGTTGGCAAAACTTCCAGTTGAATCGTAACATCTGTCAGTACCGGATTTTCAGTAAGCACCTTTTCCGTCAAATTTTTGTTAACAATTTCCCAAAAATCAGTTTCGTTCGGGTAGTTAACTAGGAAGTTATCAATGCTTTGGTAAATGGGCACAAAATCGGGATATTCGTTTGGGGTAATTCCCGGTTTTAACCCGTAACCAACTTTGAGGTTTAGGGTGTTTAAACCTTGGTGATCGATGGTGTAATCTTGAAAATTGAAAGCCCAGTTTTCATCAGGAAATAGGGAAGAAGTTTGGGATAGGGAGAGTTCACCAACAGGTAAAGCCATCCCTGTCAGTTCGTCTCTCTGAACTAAATTAGGGGAGATAGCGCTCTGGGATTTTAGACTACTATCAAATTTAAGATTGTCGCCTTCTGACGATGGGAGATCGAAGTCGGTTAATGTCTCAAAAAGGCCGATCGCACTACCAGTCGCAGCAGCAGCCCAATCTCGTTTTTCAGTCAAAGCGTAGCTGGTATCGCCGACGGCACTTGGGCTGATCCGATTTAAGCTATCGAACTTACTGTCAAATAAGTCTAGTATTTCCGCTGAAACACCCGCAACATTTCCCGGAATCGGATTTTCTGGAAACCGTCCTGCTGTGTTAAACATAAGCTATTTTTTTAGATACACCCGCCATCGGGAATAATTTTGAAAAAAATTGTACCTTCTTTCCCCAAAAAGTCAAGTACCTTAAGAAGTGTTTTATATTTACTTACCAAAATTAAAGCTGAAATTTGTCCTTTTTCTCAATCCTCTCGTTTCCCCTTGCATCAATATTGTTCAAATGTCAAACAGTCAATAGAAATTTATGCGAAAAACCGGATTTCTAGTTCCCCGCGCACAAATCCTGATTTGGCATATCCCTAAAAAAGGGAAACGTGCTTTTATCCCTTGCTCTTCCCTATTTAAAATCTAAAACGGGGAAAGGTTTTGCCGCTTCCATCTGCGCCGCTAAAGCAATTAAAGTTGCTTCCGCCGCCGGCCGCCCGATAATTTGAATTCCCACGGGCAAACCGTTGTTATCTAAAATGGCAGGAAGTGCGATCGCAGGCAAACCGCTAGCATTAAACGGCGGACAAGGAGCTACCCAATTAATAATGCGCTGCAAAGTTTCTTCAAAACTCAAATCCGCCCACTCTCCAACCCGGATTGGCGAGTGCATATAAGTCGGCAAAACTAACACATCAAATTTTTCAAAGAATCCCACAATCCGCCGTGAAATCACCTGCATTTGATTCACCGCCCGCAAATATTCCCCAGCCGAAATAGTTCTTTCTAACAGCCAGCGATTCATCGGTTCCAAAGCAGGGCCGGGAATGCCACTTGCCGCCGCCCCCGACTGCCAAACTGCGATAAACGGTTCGATTAAACCCGTAAAATCTGGGCATCCAGGTTCGACATCGTGACCCAAATCTGTCAATAATTTTACTGTTTCGAGTACCGCTTGTTGGCAGATAGGCGCAGCCTCGCCCACAGGGGAAATAGTCGTAGAAAACGCAATTCGCAGCTTGCCCTGCTGTTGACGGGAAGCCTCTAGAAACGTGGGATTTGAATCTGGTAGCCAGTACGGATCGCCTGTTGTGTAGCCTGACATCACATCCAAAAGTGCGGCCGCGTCAGCTACAGTGCGCGCCAGGGGGCCGTTGGCAGAAATGCCGCTGAGGTAATCTCCGACAGGTGCCCAAGAAACTCGCCCCCGCGATGGTTTAATGCCCACTAAACCGCAGCAGGAAGCTGGGCCTCGGATCGAACCGCCGCCGTCTGAACCTTGGGCGATCGCACACAAACCCGCTGCTACAGCCGCCGCTGAGCCTCCGCTGGAACCTCCGGGCGTATAGTCTAAATTCCAGGGATTGCGCGCGGGCGGGAAACCCTCTGGTTCGGTGTAAGGTAAGGAGCCAATTTGAGAGGTGGCTGTTTTGCCCAGAATGTTAAATCCCGCTGCTTTGATCCGCCATACTACTGACTCGTCGTAGGCAGAGATGTTACCCAGCAAAGCCTGAGTGCCGTAGGTACAGGGAAGGCCGGTCACTGGTGTCAAGTCTTTAATGGCGATCGGCACTCCGAAAAAAGGTGGCAATTCCTGTGGCTTGTTTAACCCAGCTAGTTTTTCGGTTTGAGATTTAGCTAGGGCGATCGCCCGCTCGGCCGTTACTGTAAAATAACTGCCCAGCTCAGGGTTTAATCGATCGATCCGTTCCAAGTAGAGATTGACAACTTCTAAAGGCGACACTTCCAGGGTGCGGATCGACTCCGCCAACTCCAAAGCTGGAGTAAAAGCCAGATCGACAGAATTCATCCGTTTAACTCCTTAATAGTTGGGCAAAGTATAATTTAATACTGTTGAGTTGCGGCAAACTCTTTTCCTTAAAAAATTTATCCAAAAAAGTCAAAAATCCATAGTTGATCATATATCGAGAGGGATGGCATCCTCCAATTGGCAGAATATTTCCTTAGTAGTGCAGCACTACGACCCCCTCTTGGGATAGACTGAGAACAACAGTTAAGCTTTTGTGCAAGACGCGCACAATGGCGATCGGCATTGTTCAACTCCCACAAATCATCTGTTCGAGTCAGCCTTCTCACCAACTTAAGGTAGCGCATATGACACAACAGCATCCGCCAGCTCCTCGCCCGCCCGTACCCGGAGCCCCCCCACCGCCAGGAATGCCCCGCCCTCCAGCTCCCGGAATGCCCCCCAGAGCAGCAGGAATGCCACCCGCACCGCCCCCGGCACCAGCACCAGCAGCGCCACCCGCACCAGCGCCGCAATCCTTCGCCACACCTAAAAGTCAGAGCTCTAGCAGCGGCGGAGTTCCGAGTTTGAAAGAGCTAGTAATCCGAGCCAAAGAAGAAGGAGTATCCGACCTTCACCTCGGAGTAAACGAAGTTCCCCGCTTCCGCACCCGGGGCGAGATTGCCGACATCGGCTATCCACCGACGGATTTAGATACGTTTTTTGGCTGGTTGCGGGAGTGCATGAGCGATGAAGAAATTGAAATTTTCCAAAAAACCCTAGACTTTGACGGCGCTTTCGACTTCGGGTTCGTCCGCATTCGGATTAGTTGCATGGACTCCTTGGCAGGCCCGGCAATGGTGCTGCGGCTAATTCCTGCCAAAATCATGACACTGGAGGAATTGAAACTGCCGGAGGTATTTAGGAAAATATGTGGCTACCACAAAGGGCTGATTTTGGTGACAGGCCCGACAGGTTCGGGTAAGTCTACCACCTTGGCCGCGATGATCGACTACATCAATAAGACTAAAGCCTACAACATCATCACGATCGAAGACCCCGTAGAATTCGTACATGAAAGCAAAAAATCCTTGATTAAGCACCGGGAAGTCGGCAGGCACACCCTCAAGTTTATGAGCGCTCTCAAAGGCGCTCTGCGACAAGACCCGGATATGCTGCTAGTAGGAGAAATTCGGGACAGAGAGACGGTGGAAATCGCCCTCAAAGCCTCTCAAACCGGTCACTTAGTTGCAGGAACTCTGCACACGAACAGTGCGGTTAAGACCCTGAACCGGATTCTTGATATGTTCGGGGCGGAAGAACAGGATGCCATACGGGTTTCTATTTCCGAATCCCTAGTGGCGATTATTGCTCAACTGCTGTGCAAAACCACAGACGGAAAGCGGGCTGCTTTCCACGACGTTATGATCAATACCGACGTGGTTAAGGAATACATTCTGAAGGGCCAGAATGAGGAAATCAATCAAATCATGATCAAAGATACTTATGAAGGCATGACGACGATGAATAAGTCGCTCTACGGTCTTTATCAAGAAGGTCGGATTACTGAAGAACTTTGTGTAGAGAACTCGCCGTTCCCGAACGAAATGGCTCAGATGCTCCGAGGTCGAGTCTAAATAGTTGACAGTTGACAGTTGACAGTTGACAGTTGACAGTTGAAAACGAGGTTTTTAGGATGGGGATTTAAACAGTTGACAATTATCAAATATCAATGATCAAATGTTAAACCCGCTCATAAAGGTCAAATGTCAATTATTAACTGGTAAAAATCGAGTGTTAACTGTTAACTGCTAACTGTTATTGGTGTACTGAATTGAAAGTCGATCGCCCTATTTTGCCAGAATTTTTCAAAGGCATTGCGCTGTTTACGCCTGGGGGAGACTTAATCTATTGCATAGACCCCCGCAAGCAAACTCGGTGGCATTTGCAGTTGTGCGTAGCTCTACAGGAGATCCTCGGTTTGTCGGAACCGCCGCATTTTCTGATACCTTGCTACACGGCAACCGTTGACTCCTGGCTCGATCCAGGCGATCGGCAGGTGCGGGTTGCTGCCGAGGCTTACCCCCCCGTGCTGCGACATCAAACGCTGCTGAACGCCATTTTTGGGACTGGCGACTTAGTGTGGCATCCCCGCAGCGAAGAAATGTGCGAACCGATGGCGATTGCTACTTATCACGAACAATTCCCCGAACTTTGGGAAAATCACGACTTAGTTGTACAGTATGCCAGCTCCGAAGCTCGATCGGACTGGAGCAGTTCGATAGTAACTCCCTTGGGCTTTCCGCAATCGCAGCAGACTCGGCTTCCCAAACCAACAGCACTTACCCCACCGCCACAAACTCAAGGTTACGTTTTGCGTCTGTTTGTTTCCGGCAGCAACCCCAGCACCGAACGCACCCTCGAAACTTTACACCAGTTCTTAGAGAAATGCCTCGATCGTCCCTACACTTTAAAAGTAATTGATGTTTTGAAACATCCAGACCAAGCTGAGGCAGATCAGATTTCAGCAACTCCTACTTTGATTAAAATCTGGCCGAAACCCGTGCGACGAATTGTCGGCGAATTGAATGATAATGAAAAAATAGTGCGGCTGCTGAGCTATTCGGAATTTTAGATTGGGGCGAGGATTTTTGCGATTATTTAATAAGGGCGATCGCGGTGTTAGTAGCGATGGAATTCACAACATTTAATAATTCAGTCCTGGACGCAAAAAGTGGTTTGGCGTTCTACTTAGGAATGAGAATTAAATAACTTACCATGCGTGATGGTTCTTGTGGGATGGGCGTCCCGCCCGTCCAGAAAGGGCGGGCTTTCTGGCCCACCCCACTTTCAAGAGTGTAAATTATTTAATTCGCGATCCTTATATCGGTTAGGTGTTCTTGGGCCGTACACCCTAAATATAGAGGTTCTCCATCCAGGAGTAAATTGCGGGTGAGGCACTGCACTCACCGCGAATAATTAGGATAACTTACTTGGCTGGAAAATTGTGGTAAGGTGCGCCGAAGAGCACCCTACTTTACCACAATCAATCGACCAATCAGGAGAATTGAGAACCGGGCCTGAAGTCAAAAAAGTCGATCGACTTAATCAGGAAAACAAACCTCTGGAGCGCACAAACTAGGGAAATCCAAAGTTGTGACTTCCAGCGTATCCAACTCAACTCTCCGAATTACATGATTGTTCGTATCAGCAACAAACAAGTGAGGCCCGATCGCACTCAACCCTGAAGGTTCAAAAAATCGAGCCTTGAGACCTTTAGCATCAACCAAACCTGCTGTACCATCTCCAATCATCGTTCTGCACGTACCGCCCCGGTGGTCGATCCGCTTAATTTTGTGATTGTAAGTATCAGCCACCCAGAGGTAATTTTGAGCGTATTCAACACCCAAACAGTGCTGCAACCTTACCTGCTCAGCGCGACCATCTTTATCCCCAAAACCAAACAATTCACCGCTACCGCAAACAGTGCGAACCTTCGGGTCTTCATCTATACCCACAGCACGAATCGAACTAATTTCGCTGTCAGCAACAAACAACTCCGATCGATCCGTAGCGAGCCCGCTGGGCTGAGAAAAAGCAGATTCTGCAAGATTCCCGTCCACACAGGATTCTCGGCCAATACCCGCATAAGTGCCGATCGTGCCAGTGTCTAACTGCATTTCCCAAATTTGGTGGGAACCCGCCATTGCAATAAAAAGTCTATTTCCAACTCTTTCTAAATCCCAAGGCGAATTCAATTGCGTTTCTAAACCCTTGCCGCTGCGGGGTGAAATTTCGTGACTTTGTTCGCCCGTACCAGCAACAGTTTCTACCCGTTGAGTCGTAAAATCAATCTTTCTGAGAGCATGATTTTCCGTATCAGCAACATATAGAATTTGACTTTCTGCATCAAAAGCCATACCTTGAGGTGCAAAAAACTCAGCCTCTTCAAAGTCCCCATCAGTTAAACCCGGTTTGCCACTACCGATGACGTGCAGCACCTCACCTTCGAGGGTGCTGACAACAATCCTATTGTGGCCGGAATCGGCAATAAATAAGCAAGAACCGACTAAGTTTTGTATGACTGAATTAGCAGGCCCTGGCAATACAGTTTCATCTACAGATTCATTTTCCTGACTCATTTCGCCCAAAAGCGCGCCCTGTTGGTGAAGATGTTTGGCTTCCGTTGCAGCGATCGCAAATGCCAGCACTTTACCGGGAAAAGCCAGCGGTGTTGATAGAGGTTTGCGCTGTTTTTCTAAGATAAAACTGAGTTGTTTAAACTTGAGTGCATTTTTATCTTTGTATTCAGCAATTAACTTGCCAACTAACTCGTCAAGTGCTTCTCTATTGCCTTCGCCGGAAACAAAGCCAACGACATAACTTTCAGGATCGATCACCATTAAAGTCGGCCAAGCGCGAACCGCGTAGCTTTGCCAAACTTTCATGCCGCTGTCAACGATTACAGGATGTTCAATATCGTAGCGGAGGATAGCTTGGCGGATGTTTTCTACTTCTTTTTCGTTTTCAAATTTAGCGGAGTGAACGCCGATAACCGTGAGGGAATCTTTATATTTTTGTTCGAGGTATTTTAAGTCGGGCAGGACGTGCAAGCAGTTGATGCAGCAGTACGTCCAGAAGTCGAGGAGGACGACGCGCCCTTTTAAGGATTCAATGGATAAAGGTTTTTCGGTGTTCAGCCAGGGGTAGTTTCCGGGGAATTCTGGTGCTCTGACGCGAGGCATGGCATCTCCTGGGTAGGATGTGAATTATTTTTTTACTTCTTTAATTTAGCGGGAAGTTTGGCACGATGGGGAGAAAGCTTACTAAACCAGGGTTTTTGGAGATAGCGAAGATGGCTGTGCCACAAGAGGGGGGCGAGGGAGGATGGTAAAACCGACACGGAGTCAAAACGGTTGTTGCTTTTATAAATTACATAACCAACGAGAAATAGATGCAACTTGATTCTCCTGATTCAGATTGGCAGCATTACTGAGAGTCCCGTTTTCCAGTTGATGCCAGATTTCACCCGCCATCCTTCTTGCAACTGCCGATCCCACAAAGAAAGTCAGAGGTGAGTGTCCAACTGTGGAAAATGCTTCGCGTATGCGATTTAGTGCCGCTTGTGCCGTTTTCCAATGCTCATCTGCACCGGCAGGATCGATTCCACCTTTAAGTTCGCCCAATGCAATAACATAGGGTGCCACGATAGATGGCTCAATTGCGCTGGATTTATTAGCTACCAACTCCGTCGGGGCAAGATTAAATAAACACAAATCCACATTGCTCCTGACAAGTGGAACAGTTAGGTTATAAATCAATGTGCGATTACCTAGCTCGCTCTCCCAACTTATCCCACGTAAAGACAACTCAATTTCTGTGTCATCATTGGTCATGGCTATCCACTTTTTTGTCTTTGAGTCTTGCCAATAATATCTCTTACTAGCAATTGTGAGAGTCGAGAGGATAGCACGAGTTAGTTTTCTTTGTGCTAATGCTCCGCCAACATTACGCATTGAGCCACCAAGCGTGTCACCACGAGTCAGTAGAAATCTAAAGACCAATTCCTCCACAAAACTTGTGCCTGCTGGCTCAAGAAAATTCCTGATTAGACCATTGATAGCTTCACTCTTATCCTTTGGCATCAAATGAGCAAGAGATTTGTCAGATAATCCTGCAGCCGTCAACAACCCCATTTCAATGCCCTTAACATTTAACAAATCAGCAGGACTCTCAGCTTGACCAGCAGCTTCTTGAAGTGCTCTTGCTTGGGCGACATAAGGGGTAGCGCGTCGATTTTTTTCAATGGCAAGTGCAACAAAACCCGCACGAGTATCTTCATAGGTTGTGACAAGATCGTCACTGGATTGAAGGTGGTTACGATAAGCACACATAGGTATCCAGTTATTGTTTTTTCCATACATAAACGCACTTCCTCAAAGGAGCGCGTCCATAGTTTCCCATCTGTTGACTACTATTCCCCTTATCACCTGGTAAGACGAGAATATTTTCCGTAATAAAGCCGAGTTTTTCAGCAAAATCAGAAAGAATCATGTCCACTGAAATGCTTATACCTGCGTAGCGCACATTGTCATTAACCATAAACAAAAATGCCCCGGGTTTAAGGATACGAAAGCTTTCTTGTATTACGCAAGCCATTTCATAGAAATATCCTCTTACCATTCTTGGTATACCATTGTTGTTCAATATACCCTGTGACTTTTGGCTGTCCAAATATCTTAAGATAGCCTGCAAGAGAGTTTGCGAATTAGCAATACTTAAAGCTACTTCCCAAGCCGGATTGATAGCCAATAAATCTTTGGGGTGATTCTCAACCGTACAACTTAGCATTTCCTGACGCAGATTAATTAATTCCTTTTCAGAAATTCCTAGTAAAGCTAGCTCTAGTGCATAGGTGCGAGTATAGTCATATCGATTGCAGTAGGGTGGAGATGTGATGATTGCATCGTAGGTAGAGTCCGGCAAATCGGGCATTATCTTCAGACAAGAACCTTGATGCAAATTAATTTTGCCTTGTTGATTATTCTGAGTTTGAAAAAGCTCAAGTTGTTGTGTAGGAGGTTCTAAGTCGTTAACAAGTTCATTAATTTTTTTGGTAATAGCTTGACTGAACTCAAGAACCTCACCTTTATTGAAGGACTTCTTTGACGTGCCATGACCCGAACGGTAATCCCAACGAAGATACTGTCCATCTTTGCGTGTATAGCTTACGGATTCTAAAACACACAGTAAAGTCAAGACTAAAACTGATTGAACCTTAATATTTTCTTGATAACAAGCTCCAAGATATTGCTCAATTTCTATTTTAGTTTCTTCGGGGTAAGCCCCTTTAGTAATTCTCAATTCTGGCAGAGTGACTGGGTTTTCAAATTGTTTCCATATTTGCAAATTAAACCATGTCTTTAGTCGCTGAAAATCATCAATAGTGAAGGCAGTGTCTAAAAGAATTTTGGTATTAATTATATGTTGACCAATAGGTAATAATTCAATCCCCTCACCATCTATTCCCAAGTCGCTAGCAGCAAATAAAGCAGTTCCACTACCTGTAAAAGGATCTAAAATTTTGCCTTGAATGACTTGATATTTTTGGAATAAGAACTCTACCAGAGAAGCGGAGAAAGCTTCCTTATACTTGTACCATCTATAAATGGGTCTAGTTTTGTTAGCCTGAAAACTAACCAAAAGTCGCGTAAGCGAGGGCTGGACTACAAACTTGTCTTGAAAGCGATCGTGTAATTGCCTGTCAAGGTTATCAATCTCTCCCAGAAAGTCACTTTCCACTTCAGAGGCGATGTTGGAGATGCTTGACATATTTACCATGACTACAAATTATTAAATAACTAACTGTCGATCGTAGTATACCAGTATCTCCAATCAAAGAACGGGCAGATGTCGCTACCCTTGTAAATTCTCTCTGACGAACCAGAGAATTAACCGCTTCAGAAATTCGTCCCTCTTGCTGAACCCCAATTTTCTCCTTGGTTTTCCCGGCTGTTATTTTCCAGCATCACCAATACATCGTTAATTTTGGTCGGTTCGATCGCACTTGCGATCGACTTAACCCAAAGATTGATATTCTGCGGTTCCCCTTGCAAAGGCAATCTTGACGCGATCGCAGTAATATTGTTCTCATTTGAGAGGTAGACGGATTGTAAATGTACTGCCTTTTCCTAACTCACTCTGGACTTGAATGCTGCCTTGATGAGCCACTGCGATCGCATTTGCAATCGATAGCCCTAATCCAGCACCACCCGTGGCTCTAGAACGATCGCTCTGCACTCGGTAGAAACGATCAAAAATTCGCGTTTGTTCGGCTGGGTTGATACCAACACCTGTATCTTGAACTTGAATTATGGCTTCCTTGTCGGTGCAATCGAGGATGGCAAGGATTAGCCCTCCTGGGGGAGTGTAGTTAATAGCGTTGGTAATTAAGTTCGTCACCATCCCGTAAAGTTGGGCTTCATCCCCAAGAATTACAACGGCTCGCGAAGCACGAATTTCTAACTTCAACTCCACCTCAGCCACCATTGCTAAACCTGCAAGTTCTTCTACTAAATCGCCGATCAGATAGTTGAAACAGCAATGCTGCAATTGAGTCGGAATCTGTTGTTGCTCAAGTCTACAAATAAACAATAAATCTTTCACTAACCTAGAAAGGCGGATGTTTTGTCGTTCGATAATATCCAGGTTTTGACTAACCTCCGGTAAATCTTCAGCCAGACGAGTATCCTCAACAGTAGCCTGAATGACAGCCAGAGGCGTTCGCAATTCATGAGCGGCATCGGAGGTGAATTGTTGCATCTGGAGATAGGACTGATAAATTGGTCGCATCGCTAATCCAGATAACCACCAACTAGCTCCTCCCACGAGCAGCATGACCAAGGGTAAGCCTAAAAAGAGCAATAATCGCAAAGTGCTCAGATAAGCATCCCATTCTTTGAGCGATCGCCCAATTTGCAAATAACCCCAAAACAAACCGTCGTTTGTTCGCAGCAATACAGAAATTTGATAGAAGCGATCGCCATTAGAAAGATGTAAAATTTGCCAAAACTCATTTGGTGCAAAGTTTTCTAATACATCCGGCTGCTCTCCAACCTTCCCTAATATTTCCCCAGATTGGCTTAAAAAGCGGAGATAATATCCCTCCTGCTGAAACACCCTAGCAGTATGTCGCGCCCCGTCATTGCCTGAAGAGTAACAGTTTTCATTCCACAGACACAAACCGGGCAAAATAGTTTTCAAGCTGGATGAAAGCTGTCCCGGTTGTTGTAATTGTGGTTCGATAGTGTCATGTAGCGTTCCGGCTAAGGACTGTAGTTTTTCCTGGAGAATGTATCGCTGCGTGTGAAACACAACCTGATAGACTGCAACACCGCATATACCTAACAACAACCCCAGGACGATCGCATACCAACCCGCAAGTTGCCAGCGCGTGCGGTTAAATAGCTTGTTGGAGTGCATATTATCTGTTGACTGTTGACTGTTGACTGTTGACTTCTTCCTTCTTCCTTCTACTTAGTTATTTGTTCAAGCGATACCCGAATCCATGAACCGTTTCAATCATCCCGTCACAGCCATAATCTGCCAGCTTGCGGCGCAACAGACGAATTCTAGCAGCAACTACATTGCTCATCGGGTCAGTATCCACATCCCACAGCCGAGTCAAAAGTCGATCGCGCGTGAGGATTTGATTCGGATGCTGCATGAAATATTCCAGTAACCGAAACTCATTAGCCGTCAGAGGAATCACCCTTAGCTGTCCTTCGTCATCCGTAGTGCAGATGATGGATTTAGTATAGTCAAGCCGCAATCGCCCCGCCTCAAGTTGGGCAGGATTGAAATATGGCGACTGTTCTGGCGACAAACTCCGTCCCCGTCGCTGGAGAGCCCGCAACCGGGCTAACAACTCCGCTTTCACAAACGGTTTCATCAAATAGTCATCAGCCCCAGCATCCAGCCCCGCCACCATATCCTCCGTGCGATCTTTTGCCGTCAACATCAAAACGGGTAAAGGATTATTCTGCCGGCGCAAACGTTGGCACAATTCTAGCCCAGAAGTTCCTGGTAGCAACCAGTCAAAAATCGCCACGGTGTACTCTGTCCATTGGTCTTCCAGATAGTTCCAAGCAGTTGTGCCATCTTGCACCCAATCCACCAGGTACTTTTCTCGGCTCAAGGTGCGTTGCACGATCGCACCCAAATCGGGTTCGTCTTCCGCCAGCAGAATTCTCATTCGATCGCTACCTAGTCCGATACTTTTTTGCTAACAAACATATACGAATTCTCGAAATTTATCCAACATTTTGGATCGGAATGATTTAACCGCAGAGAGCGCAGAGAACAGAGAGAATAGAGAGATGAATACAGGACGATGTTACCGGATTTGATATCATATTGTTTCCGGTTGCATCGGTATTGTTTAAACTGTTAACTGTTAACAGTTAACAGTTAACAGTTAACTGTTATTAGCCTACTTCTTTAGTTGGTGTCTGCTCAATGCCATAGTTTTTCAACTCGGTTGTTTCCATCACCCGTTTAGGCATCAGAAACTTCCCAAATCGAGCATACAATGCAGGTAGAACCAGTAGGGTGAGAGCAGTTGAGGTAAAGAGTCCGCCGAGGACAACGATCGCCAACGGCTGCAACAATTCCTTACCAGCCCCACCGCTTAACACCAAGGGAATCATCCCCAATGCCGAAGTGAGTGCTGTCATCAGAATCGCCAGCAACCGTTCCATCGAGCCTTCGACAATGACTTTGGGAAGCGGCATTCCTTGTGCCAGTTTGGCGTTGTAGTTGTCTACCAGCAGCAATCCATTGCGCGTCGCCACGCCAAACAGCGTCACAAAGCCCACCATTGAGGGAACAGAAAGAACACCGCCCGTCAGCAGCACGGAGATGACACCGCCAACCAGTGCTAATGGTAAATTGACCATCACCATCAGCATCGCAGGAACGGATTTTACGGTGAAGTACATCAATACTGCGATCGCCAGCACCGCTAATATTCCGAAAATTAGGAAGTTTTGAGCAGCCCGTTGTTCCGACTCATACTGTCCGCCGTACTGAATATAGTAGCCTTGGGGCAGTTGCACCGTTTGCTTGACCTTGGCGCGAATGTCACCGACAACCGACGCAACATCGCGTCCCTGTACGTTGGCTGACACTACAATTAAACGTGACACGTTTTCCCGGTTAATCGTGTTCGGGCCATTGCCAAACTCAACGTTTGCCACTTGCGAAAGCGGGATAATTTGACCTGTTGGGGCATTAACTTGGAGGTTGCGAATCGTGTTGAGATTGCGACGGGCTGATTCGTTGACCCAAACCAACACATCGACCAACTGTTGACCATCCGGCACCTGACCAACCACGCGACCATTTAGGGCTGTTTCGGTGAAATCGGACAATTGGGCGATCGTCAACCCGTAGCGGGCGGCTCCATCCCGATTAAATTGAATTTGTACTTGACGGATCGGTATTTGGGGCTCAAGCTGAAGGTCTACCACTCCCTTCACGTCTTTCATTGTCGTTTCGATTTGTTCTCCAATGCGACGTAGTTCTTGTAAGTCGTTGCCGAATACTTTGATGGCGATCGCACTCCTGACCCCCGACAACACTTCATCCATCCTGTGACTGATAAATCCACCGACATTGGTGGCAACTCCCGGAAACTGACCCAATGCCTCCCGCAAGGCTTCAATCGAGGCAGGACGGTTTTGCATCGCAGCTTCACTCAGTTCCACGTCCAAGTGTGCCAAGTTCACCGATGCGGCATCCGGGTCGCCCGGAGCACGCCCGGCCCGGAGTTGTACTGATTCAAACCGGGGGTCATCCTTAAGGGCGGTTTGAATCGCTAAGCCAACGCGATTGGTTGCTTCGAGTGAGGAACCCGGATAAAGGGCGATCGCATTCATCAGCGATCGTTCCTGGAATGTTGGCAGAAAATCCCGTCCTAACGTCGGCACGATCAGCATGGCCGCTACCATTGAGGCTGTTGCCAGTCCTAAAATTAAGGTAGAGCGACGCATCGCCATTCGCAGCAACGGATCGTAGAGTTGTTTAGACCACCGGGCTAGGAAGGGTTCTGTCGTCTGCATCCGGCTGTGGGGCAGCAGAATGGCACACAATGCAGGGGAGATTACTAGCGATTCCAGGCTGGAGATGATGACCACCACCAGATAGGCAATGCCCATGGGGGTGAAGATCCGCCCCTCTACCCCAGAGAGGGTGAAAATCGGTGAAAAGACAATAATCCCAATTAACGTCGCTCCAATCAGCGACTCGCGCACCTCCTGAGAACCCTCAAAAATAATGTCCAGTGGTGGCTTGGGATTGGGCGAGAGGCGATTTTCCCGTAAGCGGCGGTCAGTATTTTCGCAATAGACGATCGCATCATCCACTGCTGTCCCGATCGCCACTACCAATCCGCCGAGAGTCATGGTGTTGAGTTCCAGCCCGATCCAGGAACACACTAACAGCGAGAACAGTAGCGTGAGAAAGAAATCCAGCAAACAGATGGTGAGGGTGCGCCAGTTCATCAGAAAGGGAATCAGAATGGCTGCGACAACCAAACTGCCTTCGATCAACGCCGATCGCACATTACCAACTGAGGCATCAATGTAGGCATCTTGCCGGAAAGTGACATTCGCCTTCACATCTTGGGGTAAACCCGGTTTAATTTCCTCCATCGCCTCGATGATGGCTTGCGTGACGGTGGGACTATCCACCAAAGGTTGCTTGTTGACCATCACGACCACAGCCCGTTTAGTATTCCAACTGGCATCGCCTCGCTGGAGTGCAGCCCCAATCTTCACCTCTGCCACATCCTGCAGTAGAATCGCTTTTCCTTCCTGCACCTTGACGACCGCTTTTTGCAAATCTTCGATGGTCTGAATTTGTCCCTGTCCCTGAATCACTAATTCGCGATCGGGGTCAATCAACAATCCACCTGCGGTTTTGGCATTTGCCTCGTTTGCCGCCTTGACGACTTCCTGAAGGGAAACCTTCAACGCTTGGAGTTTTTCAGGATTCGC
The DNA here is from genome assembly GCF_036704705.1 of Microcoleus sp. K1-B1. NCBI lineage: Bacteria > Bacillati > Cyanobacteriota > Cyanophyceae > Oscillatoriales > Microcoleaceae > Microcoleus > Microcoleus sp. K1-B1. The sequence continues at coordinate 50,540 of NZ_JAUBSH010000014.1, forward strand.
AATCACCTGAAACTGCTGCAAATCTCCGCCGTAAACCAGCACTTGCGATACGCCTGGAACTGCTAACAAGCGATTGTTGACTTTGCCATCCACCAAACGTCGCACTTCCATGATCGATGTAGTGTCAGACGTGAACGCATATTGAATCACCGTTCCGATGGGGGGAGCTAGGGGCGATATCTGCGGGGTACCAACCCCTTCCGGTAGTCGGTCTTGCACGTCCTGCAATCGCTCTGCCACGAGTTGACGAGCTTGATAGGGGTCAGTACCCCACTTAAACACTACCCGCAATACAGAAATTCCTACGGCTGAGGAGGTACGAACGACTTCAACTCCTGGTGTTCCGTTGACCGCACTTTCTAGCGGTAACGTCACCAATGATTCCACCGCTTCCGGCGCAAGACCGGGGGCTTCTGTCTGTACTTCTACTTGAGGGGGCGCAAAATTCGGCAAGACATCGAGGGGCATTCGACTTACAGTATGTGTACTCCAGATGGTTAGGGCGATCGCCCCGAACACCACTAACCATCGTTGAGCAATAGACCATTTGGGGATGACGTTTAACATAAAAATGAAATTGGGATAGCAGGAGGCAAGCTTTTAGGAGACGGAGTAAAAAGATTTACTCCGTCGCGATCGACAGTTACCAAAAATCTTGGTTTTTGAATGTCTACTGATCCTTGCCTTTTAACCCAAAGACGGCGAATCCACCCACGAGTAAAACTCCTGCGCCTGCTACCCACATCAAAGGTGACGATCCTTGAGCAGGCTGCGCTTCTGCTTGCGATGTAGTGGGCAATGCTTGCGTTTCTGCTTGCGATGTAGCGGGTGATGCCTGCGTTTCTACTTGCGATGTAGCGGGTGATGCCTGCGTTTCTGGCTGCGGTTTACCTCGCAATGCCTCCGAGTACAAAAGCGTTGCCCCCTGGATCACAATCTGATTTCCCGGAACTAAATTGCCTTCTTTAATTTCCACCACATCTCCAGAGTCGCTACCAATCTGAACTGAGATTGGTTTGTAGGTTGTTCCTTCCTGGATGTAGACGAGCTTTTGCCCATTGGCATCAATCAAACTGGTGCTGGGAACTTTGACAATACCTCCATCGTTTGTAGCGGCAATTGCCTCTGTCTTAATTCCCAATGCGGTTGCTTTACTGGCATCAACTTCGATCGGCTGCATAATCTTCGCCGCATCCCCACCTGCAAACTCGTTGTCATGCCCAACGTGCGCCAGCACCGGGGCCGAAGCCGTCCACAACACTAATCCCAAAACAAAACTAGACCCGTAACGGACGATCGATAATGAACTTGAATTTAAAGATTTCGATAGCATGGAAATTTCCTCCTCACATTTAGCGAACGAGTGTGATGAAAACAGCCCCTCCTCTCAAGAGCAATCTATTCCTTACTACTTCAGAGTTGTGAACCTTCTTCAGCTAGAATGTCAGGCGGAAATAAAAATTTGATGAAAATTTGAGGCGAAGTCTAAAATTAGATATCTCTATATCATGGCTCACTAACATGAGGTGCAAAGAGGGCATAGGAAGCGCCCACACCTCACTTCTTTGAGAAATGCTCTATTCCCAAAAGATTACAGCCACATTATTATTCCGAAATAAATCTAACAGCAACCGCCGCCGTTATAATGCCACGTCGAATCCGTAATTAACACCTTATCTGGCATTAATCCCCCCAACTTCCCAGCAGTTTTATCGCACACCGCCGCCGGAACTCCCCGCTGCAAAACGTGACCTGCCCCGTCATCAAACAGCTCCTCAGAACCCGTATAAATCGCCGTCTTGCCAGTGAAAATGCAAGCTCCGTCATCCGGTACCTCCACTTTAAAAGACACCGAATCCAGGCTTTCTAACAGCAAATCTGCATCCAATTGATAATTGTGTTTGTCCAGCAATCGGTAAGGACGGCGCGCCCGCACTTCGACTTGCCCAAAACCAACGTCTACAAGGTGTTGAACGTATTCTGCGTATGTCAAAGCGCCGGACAAACACAGGGCACGCAAGCGTTGGTCTTCCTTCAAATGCTGCGGAATGGGGCGAGTTGCGATCGGATCGCTCATCAACAATCTACCACCCGGTTTTAACACTCGATAAGTCTCTTTTAATGCTTTAGCTAAATCCGCAGGTTCAAAAATATTAAACAAGCAATTTTGTGCGACAACATCTACAGAAGCATCCGGCACTGGCAACGCAAAAGCATCGCCTTCTATAATTTCCACAAAACTAGCATCAAACCAATCATTTTCGTGGGCGGCAATTTGTAAGTTTCGTGCAGCCGCATCTCGCATTGCTGGAACCGGATCGACGGCAATAACCGCTCCTTTGTGTCTAGAAAAATATGCAAATTGTAGTGCTTCCAAGCCGCCGCCGACGCCTACATAAAGCACGAAGGGATTGCCTACAAGTTCGGCGGCGTGAACGGTTGTGCCGCAGCCATAATTCATTTCTTGCATTTGTTCGGGAATTTTTAATCCTGGCAATTGCAAGGGGCTGCTTTGGACGCAGCAAAGTCCGATTTGGGGTGTTTCAGCAACATCGCTGTAGAATTTGGCTGCTGTTTCGAGGTAGGTCATTTTTTAGTGTCCTAATTTTTGATTTTTGACCGCAGATGGAGCACGGGCGGGACGCCCATGCCACGAAGCCCAGAAAGTTTTTGTTAGGTGGCAAATTCGACTTTTTGTTCGGATTTGGGCGGATTTTCTGGTTGGGAAACTGTTGTTTCGGGAGAGGCTAATTCGCTGGTTGGCTGGCTAGGAGTTTCAGCGGCCACTGGTGGCGTTGGCGGTACAAGATTGGGAGACTGTTCTGGTATCGCGGGAGCAACTACTTTTGGTACTGGAGCTTTTCCTGTTATTTCTGGGAGGGTTGGTGGCTCTGAAGGATTAACAGGTTGGGGTTCTTGACGCAGGAAGTTGCGGAACCGATTGTAGTATCCTTTATATTCCTGTTTTTTTGTTTGGGGAGATGCTGTTGGGGTCGGTTCTATTATTTTAACGGGTGCAACAACTTTCGGGGTTTCTAACTGTGGAGTTGCTGTCGGTGTCGGTTCTATTACTTGAACAGGTTCTACAATTTTTGGGGTTTCTAACTGTGGGGTTGCTGTCGGTGTCGGTTCTATTACTTGAACAGGTCCTACAATTTTCGGGGTTTCTAACTGTGGGGTTGCTGTTGGTGTCGGTTCTATTTCTTGAATGGGAGCAATTTCGGGAGCGACTGTTGGCTCTAAGCTCGGTTGGGTAACAGGGGTTTCTGGAACCGCTGGTGAGGGTGGGACAACTGGTGTTTTTTCTAATGCAGGTGTCGGTGTCGGTTCGGGGGTTGGGGTTGGTTTGGGTTCGGGGGCTTGGTAGGTGCGATCGACTATACCGCGAGTTTCTGCGGCTGTTAGTTCGCCCCGCACTAATTTAGAAAGAGGATCTTGGCCGAGCGGTTGGAAATTTATCAGTCTGACTGTATTATTAAAGGCGTTTTTGACGATATTTCCCCGTTCGTCAATTAATTCTAGCTGTACCCAGTTTTTCCCTGGTTTGAATCCTTTAAGATATATAGGTTGCCACTGGTCGATCGCAAAGCTTTGGCCGTTGACTGTGGCTCGAATTTTCCAATCGAGTATTTCATCTTGGGAATTTTCTTGCGCCACTTCGTGCGGAGGGGCATTTGTCAAGTAAAAGTCGAGCAGGATGGGTTCTGCCCCGTAACTGCCTTGGGGGCTGTTGTACGTTAATAGGGGCAATGTTCGATCGGGATTATTGTCGTCTGTTTTGGTAAAAACGTGAAAGGTGGTTTGAGCCGCGGCACCTTCGTTTTTAAAGCTTTCTTCCCAAGGGCGGGCGGCGAACACCTGCAGGGTATGGGTTCCGGGTTCTAAGTCGGAGAGCGTTAAAGGTTGGTTGATATCGTAAACTGCTGCATAAGGTTGGTTGTCTAATAAAACTTGCAGATGGGGGCCCAAACCCAAGTTTGCCTCTTTGAAAATGGGCAAGTCCTTAACTTGGAACTGAACAGACACATTTATATCCTGAAGCACTTCGTCAGGTTTTGGATTCAAAATACTAATTTGAGGCTGGTAGATTTCTAGAGCCTGACGCAGTTGTTGAATGGCTTCTGGGGGAGAAACCTCTGAGATTCTGTTTACTGGGGCGGTAGCTGAGCCGCTCTTGTTCCCTGATTTGGGCAATTCGGGATTGCCCGCGCCACAACTTGCTAAACCCAAAATTAATACTGCTACTGCGAACAATGCCAGCAGCCTGCCCATAACCGTTCTGTGCCAATTGATCCCAATCACGCAACCATACTCCTAGAAGCCTTCTCATAGGGAACTATAGCCCAAAAATGAATTTAGTATGGGGGAATTCCACCTCATGAATTCCAAAGGCTCCTAGGAGGCAGGATTGAGGCAGCAGCGGGCAACTCATCCTCTCCGACTATTAATTCCCGCAGCCGTTTTCCAAAACATATATCTACAAATGAGTATTCCTAAATTACTTTATCTTTGAGTTTTGTAAAGTTAATGGCAGTACCCCTTGACTTTTTTGAGTGACTGTGGGATTTAGAGGCGTTAATACATCAAGAATTGAGCCTTTTTTAAGTATTGTTAACAAGCGATTAATACTTCTCTAGCAAGCTTATAATTCATAAAACTCCCTCAAAAGGAGCAGCCGTATCAAGTCTGAATCAAGAACGCGATCGGCGGCTCCAGATAGAGAGAAGAGTTAGCAGTACCCAGTCACATTGTTAGCGACACTGGGAAACTGGCTTCTTCAAAGAAGCAAAATGCTTGGGGAGACGATGCACCTGCGTCTAGCTCTGCAAAGAGTAAAGTGCAGTGAAGTGTCGGCTTTTTCGAGAATCCCCCGCCTAATCAAGCGTGGGGAGTGTCCGGTACAGTGTTCAGTTCTCGTTCCTTGTCTTACCGAGAGGAGAGTCTTCATGACCATTAGTCCTCCAGAGCGAGAGGTAAAAGCTAGGGTAGTAGTCGATAAAAATCCGGTTCCAACTTCTTTCGAGAAGTGGTCAAAACCCGGTCATTTTGATCGCACTCTAGCTAAGGGGCCAAAAACCACCACTTGGATTTGGAACCTCCACGCTAACGCTCACGACTTTGACAGTCATACAAGTGACTTAGAAGACGTTTCGCGCAAAATCTTTAGCGCTCACTTCGGCCACTTGGCAGTAATCTTCGTATGGTTGAGTGGCGCATATTTCCACGGCGCTAAATTTTCCAATTACGAAGCTTGGCTGACAAATCCTACAGCCATCAAGCCCAGCGCTCAAGTGGTCTGGCCGATTTTTGGTCAAGAAATTTTAAATGCAGATGTAGGCGGCGGCTTTCACGGGATTCAGATCACCTCTGGTCTATTCCAATTGTGGCGCGCCAACGGCATCACTAACTCATACCAGCTATATTGCACTGCGATCGGCGCCCTGGTAATGGCAGCTTTGATGCTGTTTGCCGGTTGGTTCCACTATCACGTCCGCGCTCCGAAACTGGAATGGTTCCAGAACGTGGAATCGATGATGAACCACCACTTGGCAGTTTTGTTAGGCTGCGGGTGCTTGGGCTTCGCAGGACAACAAATTCACGTTGCTCTGCCGATCAATGCTTGCATGGACGCGATCGATGCAGGTGCACCGCTGACAGTCGGCGGTAAGCTGATCAAAACAGTTGCCGACATCCCCCTGCCGCACGAGTGGATTTTGACACCGGGCTTGATGGCTGACATCTACCCGAGTTTCGCTAAAGGTTTAACCCCCTTCTTCACCCTCAACTGGGGCGCATACACAGACTTCCTGACCTTCAAAGGCGGTCTGAACCCCACCACAGGCGGTTTGTGGCTGACTGATACAGCACACCACCACTTAGCTTTGGCAGTGCTATTCATCGTCGCTGGTCATATGTACCGGACGAACTGGGGCATCGGCCACAGCATGAAAGAAATCCTAGAGAACCACAAAGGCCCCTTCACTGGTGAAGGTCACAAAGGTCTCTACGAAATCCTGACTAATTCTTGGCACGCGCAACTGTCGATTAACTTGGCACTGATGGGCTCTCTGAGCATCATCGTCGCCCAACATATGTACGCGATGCCTCCGTATCCGTACATCGCGACCGACTACCCGACTCAGCTATCCCTGTTCACCCACCACATGTGGATTGGCGGATTCCTGATTGTTGGAGCAGCCGCTCACGGAGCAATCTTCATGGTTCGGGATTACGATCCCGCTGGAAATGTCAACAACTTGTTGGATCGCGTGATCCGTCATAGAGATGCGATCATTTCCCACCTGAACTGGGTTTGTATATTCTTGGGCTTCCACAGCTTCGGTTTGTACGTTCACAACGACACGATGCGGGCTTTCGGTCGTCCTCAAGATTTGTTCTCGGATACCGGGATTCAGTTGCGTCCGATATTTGCCCAGTGGGTGCAAAACATCCACGCTTTGGCTCCGGGAACAACAGCGCCTAATGCTACGGAAATCGTTAGCCACGCTTTTGGCGGCGGCGCAGTAGTAGTAGCCGGCAAAGTAGCGATGATGCCGATCGAGTTGGGTACGGCGGATTTCATGATCCACCACATCCACGCTTTCACCATTCACGTTACAGTCCTGATTCTTTTGAAAGGCGTGTTGTTTGCACGCAGTTCTCGCTTGGTTCCTGACAAAGGCAACTTGGGCTTCCGGTTCCCTTGCGACGGCCCCGGCCGTGGCGGCACCTGCCAAGTTTCTGGTTGGGATCACGTGTTCCTAGGCTTGTTCTGGATGTACAACTGCATCTCGATCGTGATTTTCCACTTTAGCTGGAAAATGCAGTCGGACGTGTGGGGAACAGTATCGCCAGACGGCACAATTTCTCACATTACCGGTGGCAACTTCGCACAAAGTGCGATCACGATTAACGGCTGGCTGCGGGACTTCCTTTGGGCGCAAGCTTCTCAGGTGATTCAGTCCTACGGTTCGGCACTGTCGGCCTACGGTTTGATGTTCCTAGCTGGACACTTCGTCTTCGCCTTCAGCTTGATGTTCCTGTTCAGCGGCCGTGGCTACTGGCAAGAACTTATTGAGTCGATTGTTTGGGCTCACAACAAGCTCAAGGTAGCTCCGTCGATTCAGCCTCGCGCTCTGAGCATTATTCAGGGTCGGGCTGTGGGTGTAGCTCACTACCTCCTAGGAGGAATTGTCACTACGTGGGCATTTTTCCTAGCGCGAATCATTTCGGTAGGGTAAACTACCCCTAGGTTTTGGATTCTCGATTTGGGAGGAATCTCAAATCGAGAATCCAAACTCCGAACCGAATCCCTTCAATTTTGTTCAGGATTCAGGATTAATCAAGGCTTATGGCAACGAAATTTCCAAAATTTAGCCAAGACCTTGCCCAAGACCCGACCACACGGCGGATCTGGTACGGGATTGCCACAGCACACGACTTTGAAAGCCACGATGGCATGACCGAAGAAAATCTTTACCAAAAGATTTTTGCTTCTCACTTCGGCCACCTAGCAATCATTTTCTTGTGGACTTCGGGCAGCCTGTTCCACGTAGCATGGCAAGGTAACTTTGAACAGTGGATTAAAGACCCTCTAAACGTCCGCCCGATCGCTCACGCGATTTGGGACCCGCAATTCGGCGCTCCAGCAGTAGAAGCTTTCACTCAAGGGGGCGCTTCTAACCCAGTAGACATCTCTTACTCCGGTGTCTACCATTGGTGGTTCACCCAAGGGATTCGGACAAACGCTGACCTGTATCAAGGAGCTATCTTCTTGTTACTTCTGGCCGCTGTCTTCCTGTTCGCAGGTTGGTTGCACCTCCAACCCAAGTACCGCCCCAGCTTGTCTTGGTTCAAAAATGCTGAATCTCGCCTCAACCACCACTTGGCTGGTTTGTTCGGTGTCAGCTCTTTGGCTTGGACTGGTCACATGGTTCACGTTGCTATCCCCGAATCTCGCGGACAGCACGTAGGTTGGGACAACTTCCTGTCAACCCCGCCTCACCCGGCTGGTTTGGGTCCGTTCTTCAGTGGTAACTGGGGCGTATACGCCGAGAATCCAGATGCAGCAAACCATGTCTTCGGTACTTCCGAAGGCGCGGGAACCGCAATTCTGACTTTCTTGGGTGGCTTCCACCCTCAAACAGAATCCCTGTGGCTTACAGACATCGCTCACCACCACTTGGCGATCGCAGTTCTGTTTATCGTTGCCGGTCATATGTACCGGACTAACTTCGGTATCGGTCACAGCATCAAAGAGATGTTGGATTCTAAGGCTGGTTTGGTCGGTGGCAAGAGTGAAGGACAGTTCAACTTGCCTCACCAAGGCTTGTATGAAACCTACAACAACTCGCTGCACTTCCAACTGGCATTTCACCTCGCTGCTTTGGGCGTAATTACCTCCTTGGTAGCACAGCATATGTACGCGATGCCTCCCTACGCTTTTATAGGTAAGGACTTCACGACTCAGGCTGCGCTTTACACCCACCACCAGTATATTGCTGGATTCATCATGGTCGGCGCTTTCGCCCACGGAGCTATCTTCTTGGTGCGGGACTACGATCCTGAAGCAAACAAAGGCAACGTGCTCGATCGCGTGTTGCAGCACAAAGAAGCGATTATCTCTCACTTGAGCTGGGTGTCGCTGTTCTTGGGCTTCCACACTCTCGGCTTGTACGTTCACAATGACGTTGTAGTTGCTTTCGGAACTCCTGAAAAGCAAATCTTGATTGAACCAGTGTTCGCACAGTTCATCCAAGCTGCTCACGGAAAAGCACTCTACGGCATGGATGTGCTGTTGTCTAACCCCGACAGCATTGCTTCTACCGCTTGGCCAAACTACGGCAACGTATGGCTCCCAGGCTGGTTGGATGCGATTAACAGCGGTACTAATTCTCTGTTCTTGGCGATCGGACCTGGCGATTTCTTGGTTCACCACGCGATCGCACTAGGCTTGCACACCACCACCTTGATCTTGGTCAAGGGCGCTCTGGATGCACGCGGTTCTAAGCTGATGCCGGACAAAAAAGACTTCGGTTATGCTTTCCCTTGCGACGGCCCCGGCCGTGGCGGTACTTGCGACATCTCTGCTTGGGACGCGATGTACCTGTCTGTATTCTGGATGTTGAACACCCTAGCTTGGGTAACGTTCTACTGGCACTGGAAGCACCTGGGCATCTGGCAAGGTAATGTGGCTCAGTTCAATGAGTCTTCTACCTACTTGATGGGCTGGTTCCGCGATTACCTCTGGCTGTATTCTTCTCAGTTGATCAACGGTTACAACCCGTATGGTACTAACAACTTGTCAGTCTGGGCTTGGATGTTCTTATTCGGACACCTTGTTTGGGCAACTGGTTTCATGTTCCTGATCTCTTGGAGAGGTTACTGGCAAGAGTTGATCGAGACTTTGGTTTGGGCTCACGAGCGCACTCCTTTGGCTAACTTGGTTCGCTGGAAAGACAAGCCTGTTGCTTTGTCGATCGTCCAAGGTCGTTTGGTTGGCTTAGTTCACTTTACTGTGGGCAACGTCCTCACTTACGCGGCCTTTGTAATTGCCTCGACAGCCGGGAAATTCGGGTAACTCTGAACTCTGGTTTCTAGGTAATTAAATGAAATCCCCTGCCTTCTGGCGGGGGATTTTTTTTATATTTGTGTCAATTACCGCCTATGCAACAGTGGTATAAAGAAGATATGGCATTATATATTCATGTTGATATTATCGTGTCTCAATTATTCAACCGCATCCCTGGACGAACCTATTTATTACTAGCAATCCTCATTTTTGCTGCCTCTAACTCTGTCATTCGCAAACTAACCGATTTAGGAGCGCAGAACCCGATAGACGGCAGAAATTTGATTTCACTTTGTAATGTTTTATTTGTAGGGAATCTCTGCGCGTTAGCAGTTTTATTCCTGGTTTATCGCCAGCAATGTACAGTGCAAAATTTCCGATCGATTCCCAGTAAAACATGGTGGGGGTTGATCGGAATTTCTTTGCTATCTGGGGCATTGGCTCCAGCCTTAACTTTTATGGCGTTGGATTTAACCGCTGTCAATAATGTGGTACTGATTGGACGCATCGAGCCACCTCTGATTTTAGCGCTGTCGATTCTAATTTTGGGCGATCGCGTCAATCTTTGGGTGATTGCGGGGGCGATGGTTTCGTTTGTGGGTGTTGCACTGACTATTTTATTGCAAGCACCGACTACCGATATGATGGACATGGGCGGATTGACGATTGGCAGAGGCGAATTCATGGCAGCAGGAGGGGCGATCGCGTTAGCCATTTCGACGATTATTAGTAAAGTCACGCTCAAACAAATTCCGTTAGGATTGTTCTCTATTATCAGAACAACACTGGGAACAGTTGTTTTCTTTATTGTCGTTTTAATCTTATATACTCCCACCCACTTTATCGATGTTTTTGCGCCCTTCCTCTGGCAGTGGATGCTCGTCTATGGTGCGATTATTGTTGTTGGCGGACAACTGTGCTGGTTTACCGGACTAAAAACGACGGGCGCTGCAGATGTATCCCTCGCCAGTTCGTTTAGTCCGATCGCGGGGATTTTAGCCGCCTATTTGATTTTATCGGAAACGCCAACAACAGCTCAATACATCGGCGGCAGCATCATTTTAATCGGGATCGTTCTCAATCAAATTGGCGTTTTTCGCAAGCAAACCCAATCCGCGCCTCAACCTCCTGTAAGTCCGGCAAAAGAGATGGATATGGAAGTGGGATTCAAAGGGATTTAAGGGTTAATACCCAGCTTTAGTTAAGGGGCGATCGAGTCAAAACTTAAAAGGGATTGGAACATACTACAGATTCTTAGTTACAATAAGTAACCCTAGAAGTTGATATTCGCAACAGTCCGATTATTGTTCGTCGGCGGGAGAATGTGAAGCGGTTGGCTGAGTCTGTGAAGCAGAAATAAAAGTGCGATCGCCCTGTGATCTAAACCTCATTTTGGGTAATAATAGAGAAAACCCTGAGTCTTCAACATGGTTCAACTGTCTTCTGACTGGAATAATGAGGCTTATGTGTCTCTGCATCTGGTTCAGACAATGCTGGAGATGGCGGGTTTGCCTCGCAAGAGTAGTTATTCTCACTGGATTCCAGAGTTTAAGGTTAAAGTACCTAAACTGACTGCCCATAGTCAGATAGTTTGGACTCAAAAAGAGGTTGATTTCTTAGTAGAAGACTTGAGTCGGTATATTAACTTTCTGGTTGAAATTAAGACGGCTAAAACTAGACTTGATGCGGCAGCTCGCATTCAGTTACAAACGTATCTCAAATACTCTAATACAAGATTTGGGATACTGATCGATCCGTTTTTAGTGGAGATTTACGAATATACACAAGGACTCGCAACTCTAAAGTGTAAGCACAATATAGAAAACCCAGAACAAGTTCAACCAGTAGCAAATTTCGTTAGAAATTTTTTGGATACAGTTAAAATGCGTACAATTGCAATTTACACAGCTAAGGGTGGAGTTGGCAAAACCACGTTAGTTGTTAACATCGCTTATGAATTAGCCAAAATAGGTAATAGAGTTTTAGTTGTTGACTTGGATGAGCAAGCCAATGCTAGTCTATCTTTGGGAGTTAATAAAGCTGATGAGTTAGATAAGGCTACAACTTTGAAAGAGTTCGTGCAAATCTTAGATTCTTTGAAGGAACGAAAAGAATTGATAAATTTTCTCAAAGAATACGATCAACCTGGATTTAAACCTAATGAATATATTCAACCTTCAGCTTTGAATAAAATATTAAGCCTCCATAATCAGGCCAACGGTAAAATAGATGTTCTCCCAAGCAGCTACCAAACAACCGATAGTAGCATCTTAAGCTTGGGTTTATATTGCAATAAAAAGCTCGATAATGCCCTGAGAAAAACGGGTTTATCAAAAGAATATGATTATGTAATTATTGATACGCCACCTAGCTTGACTGCTGTTAGTCAGAACGGTCTCCTTGCTGCTCAGTATATCATTATACCTTCGCAAATGGAGTATTTCTCAGTATATGCAATTAGGAGACCCATAAAAAATGCAGAAGAGATTCACGACGATACCGACGGTAGGAGAGGAAATATCTTAGGAATAATTCCTATGATGGTTGAAAATGTCAATCTACACACTACTATAAAATCTTTAGTTTCTAAGGTATTTAAAGATATCCCTCTTCTTCCAGAGATAAAGCGAGCTACCGCTGTTGGTCAAGCTTCTCATGAGCGCAAACCTCTTTCTTTATTTGCTGAGCAGAATAGAGGAGCGAGTAGTGTAGCAACACAATTTTCAAATTTGACAAAACAAATCGTCAAGCAAATAGATCACTTAGAAAGGAATAGCAGTAAGTAACATGGTCAACTTTTACAAAAAACTTGAGAGCCAACCTTCTTTTGTAGTCTTAAATCAGATAGAAATTGCTAGAGAAAATTCAGGCACTTCAACCTCAATTATCAAAAAAATTTCGCAATCTTTAACAGATTGGAACTTTAACCTGTCTCTGCCGATTGTTTGTCTCACCGATGAAGAAGATCACTACCATTTGTTAACTGGTTTACCCATCTATGAAGCAGCTAAGGCAGCTAATCTAGTCAGGCTGTGGGTGTTTGTGATTGCAGCCAAACAACCAGAAGCAGAAAAGGCTATTGAACAAGCTGTTTTGCAGTCAAAGCTGAACGAAAGAGTTGTTGAGCCTCAAGACGTTACAGATTTCTTGGATTTTATTAACAATCCAAAATCTGACCTTACCTCAATCCCTGGAGTTAAAGATGGATACGCAAAGCTGATCCGCGATAAGCGTGTTTACAGTTCTCTGGAAGATATGCAGAAAAAACTAGGTGCTAAGCGGGGCTTAAATTGGCTAAGAGCATACAAGCAATCAAAAAGCTAAGCTCGCCAGTTCTTGAAGTTTTGAGAAGTGCGATCGCCCTTTTCACTTCACCAAAAGCCCGATCGCCCTCAACCCCTCAAATCTCGCCCTTCACCTGCATCTGATGCACCTTATCAGCCAACTCTTGTAAGCGCTTTTCGTCCAACTCATCGATCGCCAGCATCCCGACATAGATGATTTCCTTCAGCGTTAGTCGGGTTGCTAGCGCCTTTTTCTGCACAATTTCCTTGATGATGGGGCTCACCCCGATGGCGGTACTGGCTCTAGTCACAAAGGTAACGGGAGATTAACAACTTTGACTAAATCTTAGCACCTTTAAGCTGAGCTTTTATCTGCGATGCTAAATGCTTAAGCGCGTCTTGACAAGACGAAACACAAGGATTTATAGTGGAAAAGTGGAAAGGCCGATCAACCTATTCCTCTAAAATCTCCACCAAATCCTCAATCATAATATCGAAAATGCGAGCCAGCCTGTGCAAGTAGGCAAAATTAACGGTTGTCATGCCTTGACATTGGGCGTAGTTTCTAATGGTGCTGTAACCAACACCCGATCGATCTGAAACTTCCTTAAGTGTCCAGCCGTTCTGGTCTGCAAACTCCCGAATCCGCAACCTCACCAAGCCTTTGCTCATACTTACTTGACAAATGACAATCTGCTGTCGTTTAATATTAGATATCTGAAAAAGCGATCGCCTCACGTCTGGACAACTAAGGGCGATCGCCTTCAAAAATTAAATAGACAGTTACTAGCTGTCTACCAGCCATGATAGCATCATCCCAGCTAAAATCAAGCACCCTCACCTGCTCAAAAATTCTTCACAAATCGCCAATCCTGCATCCGCTGGCGAGATTCGTTACCGAAGAAACAGTTGCACTCCTGTTCAATATCGCAGCAGACGAGATTTACCGCATCGAATGCTGTCGCTACATGGTGTACGTGCACGCCAAAGGCATCAGCCGTTTTGTCAGCTACGCCGATTTTCCCCCGATTTTAGAAGTAAAGCCGATCGCACTTCAAGATTTTGGCAGATGGTACAAACGCTGGAAAAGCAAGCAAGCACCAGCATTTTGGACTAAATTCTACACGTACAAGTTCAAAAAAGCTGTTTCCGTTGACAGCTTGCTGGAGTGGGGCCAATTGGTAGCTACTGTTAAATCGGTCATTTCTGGGGCGGCGCTGCAACAGCTACGAGATGTCTATGCCCAAGAAAAAGATTTGATGGAGAAATTTTAAAGTGCGATCGCCCCGGCAACCAAATGCCAGAATGGGCCAAGGAAAAATTAAAATAAATGGCGATGAATCGATACAGTATGATCGTCCAATGGTCTGACGAGGATCAACTTTTCCTCGTGACGATTCCAGAGTTTGCCGAGCGCGTTGTCATGCCCTGTACCCACGGCAAAACCCGCGAAGAAGCCATCCGACATGGCGAAGAAGTGCTCGAAATGTATCTAGAAGCTTGGCAGGAAGAAGGTGAACCCATCCCCGCACCTAGCATTCTTCAAATCGCCTAGAAAACCTCATCTTCGATTCCCAGCCACCATTCCCCCAGATTCATTAAATCTTTGTGAATGTCCGTAAGTTCTGTCATATACTCTTCAGCAGAAATCTCCGATCGCCTTTCTTGCAATTTTTTCAGCCGCAGTTGCACCAACAGCCAAGGTTTGGAAATCCCGTCCTTTGCTTCGATATATTTGGCTAAATCTTTGCTGTCCATAGTTATTGGTTATTTTTTAGATTCGGAATCATTAAACCGCAGAGAACGCAGAGAACGCAGAGAAATCAGAGGAAAAGAAGAGAGAGAGAGAGATGAATAATTCTTATACCAACTAATCTAATATTATACCACTTTTGAAACTGATTAAAATGCTCTCATTTTTCCCAGTCGGTTTCAACCGACTTTAACTTTGAGCCAGGGGTTTCAACCCCTGGCGGACTAACGGACTGGCGGACTTGGAAGCTAAGATGTCTCCCGCAAACATCTTTTACCTATAATCCGAAGTCTGAATATTCTTGAGCTTCGCCGCATATTTCATGCCGTATTCCGGGCGACAGAAGCGATCGAGCTGAGACTCAAAGAAAGCCCGATTTGCCTTCAAATGCTTGGGATTCGGGTCATCTAAAGGATACAAAAGAGCAGTCCGCAAAGCTTGAATCACCGCCGAAGTAACACAGTACATCGATCGCTGGAATGTCACCCCAATTTGATTCAGAATATCATCTTCGCCGCGACAGCGCTGTTTGTAGAAATCCATCAAATAAGGCGGCAGGAAATGCAGCATATCTTGTGCTAGCAAAGTCGGCGGAATCCCCGCCGTACCTACCGGGAATTTGTCTGCATACAATACTCCGAAGTGGAAGTCTTTTTGGTCGTCAGGAACTTCCTTAGCTTGAGCGTTATACGATTTGGTTCCTCGGAATGGCGAAGTGCGATAAAATACAGCTTCCACGTAAGGTAACGCTGCTTCATAAAGCCAAGTGAAACCTTTAGATTTGGGGATGATTTCGTAGGTTTCACCGTCTATTTGAACGTGGTGGTAAATCGGACGACCGGCGATCGCAAATATGCCATTTACTAGGAAATCCATCGCCTGCGGGACTGTGGTAACTTTCCCTTCGTCGTACAAGTCGGAAACTTCAAAAAACACCGGTGCCATTACTTCCCAGAATAAACCGAGATTGCTGTAATAAGACATTTGGCGGCACTGTTCTAAAAACATTTCTGGAAATGCTTTGTGAAGTGCCAGCATGAACGGGTCTTTTTTGAAGTAAGCTTTAATTGCCCGATCGGCATTAGCCTTATATTCGTCACTGTCCAAATAAGGATCGAATTGATTGGTTGGGACGTACAAGCCCCGGTGCCAAAGCATTGACCTCATGCACTCTTCGGCAAATTCCATGTTAATGCGATCGTGCCACAAATGGTGAAACAGCCGCGGCTTTTTCCCAGTTTCACCGTTCTCCATGAACTCCAAAAGTTCCGGGTGAACACTTCCAGTCCCGCGCCAAATCCGCAAATCTGCACCGTCGCCTGCATAGTGATTTTGCAAGTCTAAATACTCTTGGGGTAAAAAGTATTTAAAGAAAGGAAGCGGGTGTAAAAATACCCGTTCGGCGATGTAAAGCAAATCCCGCCAGTAGAAATCCATCGGTACTGCGTAAGCTTTCCAGATAGCTATGATTTGCATCAGATTTTCCGGCGTATCTGGAATCATCGCGCCGCCAGCTTCCAGCCTGTGAATTATTTCGGCAAATTCGTGCTTGGAAGGAGGTAGTTTAGTTGCTGGTTTATTAGGAGTTTGTACCATTGTTTCTTCCTTTGATTGAGTGAATCTAAATATTTTGAATTATTGCAAAAAGCTGCGGTTCTTTAACGGGTTTTCCGGCTCTGCTTGGGAACCGATATCCAGGCAAGAGCCGGAAAATTGGAGGCAGAGCCTCCGGGTCGGCGTTTCCAGGCTCTGCCTGGAAACGAGTAGATTCTTAGTCTACGGAGGCGGACTTCGTTTGTGTAGACTCGATTTCAAGCTCCGAATGTTCTAGGGGATAGCTAATAGCTACTTGGGCATTTCTGTCAGTCGGCAGAGTAGCAACCATCGCATTTGTAGTCGATTCGCTCCACTTGAGCAGCCAAGCAGGTTGAATTCCCAACACGAAAATGATGCCGGCCAAAACCAGCGCCGGCATATTTTCAGCAAACGTAACTGGAGGGTAGTAAGCCGTGGCATTGTCCAACTTCCCAAAACAGGTGCGGTTGAGCAGAATCACAAAGTAAACTGCTGTTAAACCCGAAGCTAAAATGCAGAGTAAAGTTGGAATGGGAAAGATTGAGAAACTGCCTTGAAACACTAAAAATTCGGCAATAAAACCCACCAAACCAGGAATTCCGGCGCTTGCCATGCCGCCCAAAACTAACAGCGAACTGGCAGTGGGTAAACCCCGCATCGGGTTCATCAAACCATTGAGCACGTCCAAATCCCGCGTGCCAACTTTGGTTTCGATGATGCCTACCAAATAAAACAGCAAAGCTAAAATTAAGCCGTGACTTACCATTTGCCCCACAGCGCCGATTAATGCCAGCTTGGTACCCGCGGCGCAAGCAACGAGGATGTAGCCCATATGCCCGATCGAACTATAGGCTACCATGCGCTTGATGTCTTTTTGGGCGATCGCGCTCAAAGCACCGTACATCACGCTCACAGTCCCGATAATCGCTAAACCGGGAGCTATAATCGACCAAGTTTCGGGAAACATCTGCAAGCCAAACCGCACTAAACCGTAAGTTCCCAACTTCGCCAGAATCCCTCCCAGCAAAATTGCTGTTGCTGGCGAAGCTTCCACGTAAGCATCCGGTAGCCAAGTGTGCAGCGGCACCAAGGGAATTTTAATTCCCAACCCAATTAGCAAAATTGTTAGCAGGATTAACTGCAAATTTCTCGGCAATTCTTGAGTGGTAATCGCACTGTAATCGAAATTTAAAGAACCGCTCAGCCAAGCCACACCCAAAAATGCTGCCAGCACTAAAAGTCCCGAAACTGCCGTGTAAATCAAAAACTTCATGGCAGCGTATTCCCGCTGCTTTCCGCCCCAAATCGCAATCAACAGGTAAAAAGGAATTAATTCTACTTCGTAAAACAGTACAAACAGCAGCAAATTTTGAGACATCAAAGCTCCGGCAATACCAGCATTGATCAGCAAAATCAAAGCATAGTAAAGCTGGGGGCGCTCCATCTTTTCGCCCGTGCCGTAAATGACTAATAGCGTCAGCAAAGCACTTAAAACCAGCAGCGGCAAGGACAAGCCGTCAATGCCCAAGTTGTAGCTCAAACCTAATTGTGGAATCCAAGGCAAATATTCTTGAAATTGCAGTCCTGAATTGGCTGGGTCGAATTGAGTCAACAGCCAGATATTCAACAGGAAAATAGCTGCCGCAAAAGCCGAGGCTATTGAACGCAGACGCATCCCATTGATATTTCCGGGCAGGAACCCGACTACCGCAGCGCCCAACGCGGGCAACCAGAGCAAGGCACTAAGCATAATGTGTGAAGTGAAGAGTGAAGAGTGAACAATCAATTTTGCAGCCTCTTGTCTTTGATAATTTTAGAGTTTAGATGTTAAACTTTTTCCCAATTATCAATCCCAAATTTCATCACGACTCAGAAAGAATAGTGACTCTGCCCGTGTCTAAATCGTAATACCCACCAACAACTTTCAGTTTATTCTCCGCAATTAACTTAGAGATAACTGGAGAGGCTTTCAACTTGTTAGCTTGCAGCACAACATTGGCTTTTGAGGCATTTTCTAGACTATCGCCCGTTTGGCTTTTCGAGCTTTCTACAGCCGGCTTAATGGCGTCGAGCAAACTGCCAATTTGACCGGGAACTTGAGCTCCTTTGATGGTTGCCTCTACCGCACCACACCTTTTATGCCCGACTACCACAAGCACTTTTGCTCCCAGTACCAGCGTGCCAAATTCCAGGCTGCCAATTTCTTCTGGAGTAGCAACATTTCCGGCCACGCGACAGACAAATAAATCTCCCAATCCCTGATCGAAGATAATCTCGGAAGGAAAGCGGGAATCTGCACAGCCGAGAATAGCAGCAAAGGGTTTTTGAGATTTGGCAACTTCGGTGAGCCGAACTAAGTCTTGGTTAGGACTTTGGCGTTTTTTGTCAACAAACCGCTGGTTTCCGTCCATTAACTGTTTCAGAGCTGCATCGGGAGTCGAGTCATTTTGAGCAATTGCCGGTTCGGGTGCAGCCAAATCAGCGCCTGCTCCTGCTGCGAGTATTCCTGTACCAATAGCACCTGCGACAAATTTGAGGGAATTGCGTCGGGAAAGATTGAATTGTCTGTTGTTTGAGTTCATCTATGCTGCCTTATTTGAACGAGTTGGAAATCTTTGTTCAAGACTTCATGTTTTTAAGATTTTAGATTAAAACGGTCACCTAAAATCTTCAAGATTATATTTCTTTAGCCGCCCACAATCAGCGACAGGCGAACTAGCAAAGGCCAGCTTATCAGCAGTCCCAAAACTGCCACGCCGAACAGAATTGTCAAGGCGTAAAACTGAGCTTGGCCGTTAACGTTGTACTTGAGGCTTTGGCCACCCAAAACCGTTGCAAAACCGATTAAGTTCGCGAATCCGTCAACAATATTGCGATCGAACCAGGAGATGATTTGAGCAACTAAACCCACTGCAAATATCACTGTCACCCGGTAAAGTTGGGCAGTGTAAAAGTCGTAAGCAAAAAAGTCTTGCAAAGCTTGAGAACCAATTCGCACGGGTTTTTCCCATTTCTCGTTTAGGTAAACAAATGCTCCGGCACCGATGCCGATCGCCGTTGACAAAACTAGCAGTGCAGTGGCGGTATAATTAAAACTCGCCCCCGGCAATAACTGCCACGTCGCCAGCACGTGCGGAACGTGCAAAGTAAAGCCCATTAAAACAGTCATCGGCAAGATGAAAGGCCAGTGAACTTCTGGGGAACGTTCGGTCATTTGCTTTGGTTTGCCGCCAAAAACTAAACCAAAGACGCGCACTAAGCCAAAAGCAGTGACGCCGTTTACAAACAGCACTATTCCTAACAAGAAAGGGTGAGTTTGCCAAAGCCCGGAGGTGAAGTCTTCTAAAGCCCAGAAACAGCCGAAGGGCGGCAGTCCCACCAATCCCGCGCTACCGACAATAAACGATATGGCCGATATTGGCCGCTTTCCCCACAAACCGCCGAGAGCTCGGACATCCTGAGTGACGCTGTTCCAAACTACCGAACCGATGCTCATCACCAGCAAACCCATTGCTAAGGTGTAGGCAAATATTAATGTCAGGGCTGTCTGGGCTTGTCCGGTGCCGACGGCGATAAATACTAAGCCCATGTAAGCGCTGACTATATAGGAAAGCGTGCGCTTGATGTCAATTTGGGCGATCGCAATTAATGAAGCACCAACCGCCGTCGCAGCGCCTACAATAATAGTTGTCTTCAGTCCGATCGGCGACAAAGCAATCACCGGTTGCAACTTAATCAATATCCAAGCACCAGTTTCGACAACTACGGTGTTCCGCAAAATCGTTGCCGGTAGCGGGCCTTCCATCGCCTCATCCAGCCACAGGTGCAAGGGAAACTGAGCGCACTTACCCATCGGGCCGGCAATCAAAGCTAAAGTCAGCAGCGTCGCTACAGTGGGGTCAAGCTTTGCAGTCTGGGCCCAAACAGCCAACTCGTCAAAATTCCAAGTTCCAGCCAGTGGCAGAATGGCGACTACTCCCATTAGCAGGAATAAATCTCCCACCCGCTTTGTTAAGAAAGCGTCGCGGGCTCCTGTCACCACCAAAGACTGATTGAACCACAGCCCGACTAGCAGGTAAGTACCCAAAGTCAGAACTTCTAAAATCATGTAGCTGAAGAAGAGGGAATTGCACAGTACCAAGCCGCACATCCCCGCTTCAAACAGCCCCATCAGGGAAAAGAATCGAGCCCAGCCCCAGTCCATTTCCATGTAACCGAAAGCATAAATCTGCGCCAGCAAGTTCAGTCCGGTAATCAAAACTGTCGCGCCGACGGTGACAGCAGAGATTTCTACGGGAATGGTTAAGTCTAAACCTGCTACATTCAGCCAGGGAATTAACTGGTGTTGTGCTGGTTGGTTCCAGATAGCTGTCAGGGCTATGACGCCGTGTAAGAAAGCGAACAAGGTTAATATGGCGTTCACGTAACCGGATGGTCTGGGCCCCGTGCGACGGGTAACTGCTGGAAACCACAGCATCGACAGAACTCCGCCGATGAGTGGATAGCAAGGTATAAACCAAACGGTCTGGAGTAGGATTTGAGCCATTGGCATTACCTGTAAAGGTTACAAAAATTTAAAATTCTGAGAATAATTCCGATGCGCTGACTACAGCAGTGGACAGCCCGAAGGCAGAAGTAAAGAAAATTTTGGGGTTTGCCTCTGATTTCCTTGCCGTCGTCAAACCTAGCGCATCATAATTGACTTATTAATTTTATATTAAGGATTACGTTAAATTTTCATATTTCTGATTCAGCATATCTATATGCACCAATAAACTGGACTTATAGGTATTTAGAGGCGGGGATTGTATACAAAAGAATCATTGATTCGATCGCACATCTTGCACCATTTGGAGGAACAGGCTTTCCGGCCTGTTCCACAACAGCTCAATTTTTTGTGGGGTACACCATTTGGAGGAACAGGCTTTCGGACCTGTTCCACTCATAGTTCAATTTTTTTGTGGGGAGTAGGGGTTGGGCATCCTGCCTGCCCGTGAAAGGCTTATGATCTAAAATATTAAAATCGCTCAATGTCCCAAGCTGATGCGGGAAGTTTGGCTTCGCGCTGTCCCATCGACCTTGCCCTAACATTCAAAAGACCGATCGGCGTATTAAACAAATCTACCATATCGGCTTGGGCCATCGCACTTTTGGCAGCCGCCACCGGAAATTCCTTTAACAGCCACCTAGCCAGCCGGTAAAAATATTCCCCTGTGGTGAACTCTCGCATCAAATCGACACCGTGGAGTTCGTGCAAATATTTATTAGATTCGCCGTACCGATACCATTGACTTTGCAACTGTTTTATTGTAGAACGGTGGCGGTGTCGGACGATCGCATTTTCGGCAAAATACATTTTATAGGATGTTTCCCCCAAAATCCGCCAGCACAAGTCAGCATCGCCGCCACTGGTGAGGTAAGGGCGAAATAATCCTATTTGTTGTAAAACTAGCCTCGGTACAGCTAAGTTGGCGGTTTGACCGTAGGGACAAAAAGGGTGAGCGAGAGTATGTTTTTGAGATAAAGTATTTTGGCGATCGGCGTGTTGTTCTAAGATAGTTTTACCGGGCAATGCGAGTATTTCCCCAGCGCTAATTCCTACTTCTAAGTCAACAAATGGCTTAACTACATTTTCCAGCCAGTCAGATTGCGGGCGACAGTCTGCATCGGTAAATGCAATGATTTCGCCTGTTGATGCGCGAATTCCTTGATTGCGGGCGGCGTAGGAACTTTGAATCTGATTTTCGGTGAGGTGGCGAATGGTTATTTTATCGAACTTAGCTGCTGTTTGAAGGATGGTTGAAGTGCGATCGCGACTGTTGTTGTCTACCAAGAGATATTCTACACTTTGTGGCGGATAAGTTTGCGATCGCAGGCACTCGATCAACTCCGGCAAATCCCTCTCGCCGTTGTAAACTGGCACTACCACCGAAACTTGCGGGAAAAACGTTTTAGTCATTCACAAACAACCGTAAACGATAGCATAACTAATATTGAGTAAGATTAAACGAACCGCGAAGGCGCTAAGGACGCTAAGGAAGACAAATAAGCAAATGTAGTTCTTCCTTTGTCCTATAAGCGTCTTCGCGGTTCTTCAAATAATTAAAAAGCGTTATGTTATTAAGTTCCATTGCATTAACGGGGATATAAATTGTCAAAATTATAACTTCGGACCCTTAAACAGGCAAGATGCCTGTTCCACAATAACTGAATCCAGTTGTGGAACAGGCATCTTGCCTGTTTCTTTGAAATAGTAGAAAATATCTCTTACATCCCCTGTGCAATCCGTCACGCAATCCCTTCTCAAATGTTGTTAGTTAACATCAAAATCATTAACACTAACACCCCGTTAGTTATATAAAAAATGCCAACAACCTGAGTTTCCAACCAGCCGCACAACTCTAAATGATGGTGCAGTGGAGCCATTCTTAACAGACGCTTGCCGATTCCATCAGGCCCTTTTGTAGCTTTGTAATAACCTACTTGAGCAATTACTGACAGCGTTTCTACAAAGAAAATCCCGCTGATAATTAATAATATCCAAAGGCTATTTGTTAATAAAGCTACCGCACCCAACGCACCGCCCAAAGCTAAAGCACCTGTATCGCCCATAAACACCTTGGCTGGATTGCGGTTGTGCGCTAAGAAACCGAAACAACTGCCACTGATGCAAGCGCAAAATATCATTAATTCTGGCGAAGTTGAGGCTACAGATGCGCCTAATCCCAAAAGTGCGATCGCCCCCAAACCTCCCATCAACCCGTCAACACCATCGGTAAGATTAGTAGCATTGCTTTCGGCAACTAGCACAAAACCAGCCAGCGGCCAGAACAGCAAACCTAATGGCAATACCCAACCGAAAGGCAAAGCAACATTCGTAGAAATTGCAGGTTGATGAAACATCAGCCACAGACAAAATAGAGCAGCAAAACTTATTTGCAAAGCCAATTTCATCCGAGGTGAAATACCTTTGTTCGACTTACGTCGCAGAATTTGCCAGTCATCAATCCAGCCAATGAAACCGTAAGCTAAAGTTAAAGCCGATACGGCAACAACATCTGAGTTAAACTTAGACCAAAGTAAAGCTACTGCTACCCCAGCAGGTATAAAAAAGATGCCTCCCATTGTCGGCGTTCCCGCTTTTTTCAAATGGGCTTGGGGGCCGTCTTCGCGAATTATTTGTCCTGCTTTTAGTTGCTGGAGTACGGGCACAACTGCATAGCCCAACCCCGACGCAACTAAAGCACAAACAACTAGCGGCATAAATAGCGATGCAGGTAAATTCAAAAATCTACCCGCTGCTACATCTAAACCGATCGCTACAGTGCCGAGTCCCAAACCCAGCAGTAGGAATAAATTCTTTCCTGTAAGTTTGAAAGGCAGACTAAAAGGGATTTTCTCATCCAAAAAGTTATCCATAACACTCCTCACCACACACTATTTGAGAATAAGCAATTGACAATGGGGAATAGGGTGCGATACAGGAGATTGAGAAATCTCTGAGTTTTTCTTCCCTGTTTCCGGTTGATTTCTTCACCCTTCTACCCGTTATTCTTCGCCTACACTCACATCCTCTTCTACTTCCTCTTCTAAATCATCGTAAGGACTGTCGTCAACTGCCATAAGTTCAGAAATTTCTTCTTCGTGCAGATAGTCGGGTTCTTGGACATCCCTTGCTAACAGGCGATTGTTAGATTCCAACCAGTCTAAAAGAGAAGATTGCTGTTTTAATGGAATTACATCCGCAGGTAAGTGGCGAGGAATTTGACGCAGAGATGGGTTGTACATGATTATCGGTTTTTAAAGACAAAGACGCGATCGAGTGAGGTAACGTTTTGCCGACGAACTGCTGATTTGATCAAGCACTTGCAAATCGGGCATTTAGCAAGGCTAAAGCATTATACCACAGGCACTGTTTGGTTCCGGATCGGATAAGATGGGAGACCCAAAAGGCGATCGCCCCCAAGCATGGGCATGAGGATAGCACTAAAATCCGCTCTTGCCAATCCTTCTTTAGCCGTAAGCATTGTACTCTAAGACGATCGTCTTTAAGATATCGCGGGACACGGGGCGATCCTGTTCTGCAAGCCTCCCTAACGGCAAGGGGTTGATTCACAACTTTCATCAAAGCCTGAGCCCGAATGCCCTTTGGCTTCTTCAGTGAACTCTTAAGCAATAAATCTCAGAATGGATACAACGGCAGCGGTTTTATACAACAAAGAGGGCTACCACACCGGAGGCAAAAAACTTCTGGGGCGTCATTCAGCCGGAGAAGGGTTTCTCAAAAGCTTAGTCCAACACGGAACCGCCGACTCTCTCTACTGTTGCGCCGATAGCGAAACAACCTTTAAGGAGTTTTGTTCCCACATCCAACCTTGGCTGCAAACACCTCGGAAAGTCCGCTGGATTCCGATGGAACGACCGGATTTGCTATCTCAACCGGGCACAATTTACCGACCCGATCCGGTTCTGTCGCAGATGGTGTGGGCGCGCAGATTTGTCGATCAGCGGGCCTACAGCGTTTGCGGCGTTACTCACACGATCGGTACAAAATACATCATGGAGGCGATCGGCGATTTGATCACCGCACCCATGCAGCCTTGGGACGCCCTGATCTGCACCTCTGCCGCCGTGAAAACAGCAGTAGAAGGAGTTATGACTGAGTGGTCTGAATATTTAGCCCAGCGCAACGGCGGTAAACCGGAAATTTTGGTCAAATTCCCCGTTATTCCCCTCGGAGTCGATTGCAGCGCGTTTCCGCAGGGTGTGGAAGCAGTTAATAGTCGCCGCCAACTGCGACAAAAACTCGGCATTTCTCCCGAAGATATTGTTGTGTTATTTGTCGGTCGATTGACTTTTTCTGCAAAAGCTCATCCGGTACCCATGTACATCGCCCTAGAACGGGCCGCACAACAGACAAAAGCCAAAATCCACTTAATTCAAGCCGGTTGGATAGAAGATCCGAGAGAAGAACCCGACTTTAAAAATAGCGCGCAAATATTTTGTCCCTCGGTGAATGCTGTTTTTTTAGATGGGAGACAGCCGGAAATTAGAATAAATATTTGGTCGGCGGCCGACATTTTCATTTCGCTTTCCGACAACATTCAAGAATCCTTCGGACTGACACCAATAGAAGCCATGGCGAACGGACTGCCGGCCATAGTCTCGGATTGGAACGGATACAAAGAATCTGTACGCCACGAAATAGACGGCTTCCGCATTCCCACACTCATCCCGCCCCCGGAATCTTGTTTAGATTTAGCCCTAAATTATCTCGACGGCAGCTTAAATTGGCCGACTTACATGGGTCACACTTCCCTCGCCACAGCAGTTGACATTGATGCTTGCACCCTGGCGTTGTGCCAATTAATTGAAAACCCAGAATTGAGAAAGCGGATGGGGGAAAATGCCAGACAAAGGGCGAGGGAAATTTATGATTGGAAAGTAGTAATTGCTGCTTACGAACAATTGTGGCGGGAATTAGCAGAAATTCGCTTTGCGGCACCGGAGTCAGCACCTTTAAAACCCGGGAAGCCGCCTTATCCCCTAGGCGACGATCCGTTTCGAGTATTGGGTAATTATGCAACTAGAAGTTTAAGCAATGAGATGATGCTGAGTCTCGGTGCGATCGCCACACCAGAACTTTTCAAGCAGGTACAGACAATTAGGTTTACCAGTTTTGGTGAGGATAGGAGAAGATCTGTTAACATTCAGATGGAGATATTGGAGACAATTAAGCAGGAAGGTGCGATCGGCGTGGGGGAACTTATCCGACGCTACGTTAAAAACGAGCAAGAATTAGCCTACCTGTATCGGACTCTGCTTTATTTGGTGAAATTTGATATTTTAGTGATTACTGATTAGTTATTGGTTATTTGTTATTTGTAGCAGTCAACAGTCAACAGTCAACAGTCAACCAACAAAACTATGCTTAGAAAATCTGCACTTTTAGAGATAATTGCTGGTAAGAATCGAGGTTTGCTGGCTACGGCTAGCGACAAACAAGCGATTTTAAGCGCGATCGCCCAATTGGAAGATTACAACCCCACACCACGCCCTGTCGAAGCCGCAGAGCTTTTAAATGGTGATTGGCGGTTATTGTACACCACCAGCCGCGAACTGCTGAATCTTGACAGTTTTCCCTTGGTGAAATTGGGTCAAATTTATCAATCTATCCGCGTCAAAGAATCTAAAATTTACAACATTGGCGAACTTTACGGCTTGCCTTATTTGGAAGGAATTGTCAGTGTAGCAGCAAGATTTGAGCCAACTTCCGAACGGCGAGTGCAGGTGAAGTTTGAGCGGTCAATTTTCGGTTTAAGCAGGTTGATTGGCTATGAATTTCCGGGGAAGTTTATCGATGAGATTGAGTCGGGGAAAAAGTTCGCTGCTGTAGATTTCGGGCTGGATACTCGCGAACAGCAGGGATGGCTGGATGTCACTTATTTGGATAAAGATTTGCGGATTGGACGGGGGAATAAAGAAAGTGTTTTTGTCTTGACAAAAGAGTGATTTTGTGAGGTGTGATTAAGTGCGATCGCCCCTTAACTCATACTAAATTTATCTTTCCTTCATCCGCGTTTATCCGCGTTCATTTGCGGTTAAAAATCAAAAATATATCACTTTTGCAAACAATTCAACACTTACTAAAACCCTCAAATCCATAGCCGATAAAAGCTTCAGATAGGATAACCGTTAAAACTTAGCGTTAAGAATTGACAATTGACAATTCTTGTGATATGTGCTTGAATTTTAATGGAAAAGGCGTTAGTACATTCCCGCCAAGAAACTTACTAACGCCTTTTGTGTACTCCTTACGAATACAACACGATTATGCCACAAAACGGTTATCAACAGGGATTCACAGCGAATCCTGGGGCGATCGCGTACCAAAAACGCCTTTACCCTTGGGCGATCGCCAAACTCATGCCCAGTATGCAGCGGGCGATTGTGGGGCGATTTCGCAGTCGATCGGATGCTGACGGACACTTGCTGTGTCTGCGTCAACTCATGCCTCAAGCAACGCTTCTCGTAGTCTTTGACTTGCAACCAGACTTAGAAGTACCAATTGCTGCGCCGACAGCAATTCAATAAGCACAAGAATCTGAGCTCCCCTTAAAAAAGGGGGGCTATAAAAATTGACAAATTACTAAATACCAATTACCGCAGCAGATAAATATCAACCTAAGTTAGGATAAAAATATCCTCAATTTGCTTTTAAATCATGACTTCTACAACTGCAAAATTCATCGTATCTCAAGTGGGAGAAATTCCCCAATGGCAAGCCGCCACATGGGAAGATTATGTAGCAGCCTGCGAAGATCCATCTTTGGAGGAAGCCAGAATATTTTTTTATGAAGGATATCTTTGGATAGACATGGGTAATGAAGGGCCTCAGCACGCCAGATTTAACAACCTCTTGACTCTGGTGTTTGGATTTTGGTTTGTCAGCAAAGGAGGACAAGCTTTCGATGATTTGGGTGGATGTGTAATTGAGAAGCCAAAAGTGGGAGGAGGTGCGCCCGATCGCATTTTATATGTCGGCGGAGAATTCATCCAATGGCAAAAAGGGGAACCGCGCCGACTTAATCTAAATAAATCGCGAATTCCCGATTTAGTGATAGAAACTTCCGATACGACTTTGGCTATCGATTTAGATCAAAAAAAGCGGTTGTATGCTGCTTTGGGAATTCCTGAGTATTGGGTAGTAGATATTAAGGGCGAGAGAGTTTTGGCATTTCGCTTGCAGGAAAACGGGAAATATCAGGAATGCGAAATTTCCGGTGCGCTTGAGGGATTGCCGATTGCTTTGCTGTCCCAGACTTTGAAACTTTTAGGTGAGGGAAATGGGACGGCGGCGATGTGGTTTGCTCAACAAATTGGGAAGTTGTAGAGAGGTTGGCTAAAAGTGCGTTAGCGAAGCCCTTGAAGAGGATCGCACGCGATTCACAATAAATTTTTCAAGCTCGACTCTAGGGCTGCCACAATCTCTGAGAATGTTGATATTTGTGCTAAGCTAATCTACAAAAGATGTCACGATCATGCAGTAACCTTTCTATGATTTAAAGGAGCAAGTCAATGAATATTGTCTTAAAGCCGGAATACGAAGAGTTTATTCAAGCGCAAATTCAAAGCGGAAAATATGGCAGCGCTGAAGAACTAATTGGAGAAGCGATCGCACTTTTAAGAGAACGAAAACAACGCATCGAAGAACTCCGCCAGAAAATAGCAGTGGGAACTGCACAAATTGCTAAGGGACAAGTGACAGATGGAGAACTTGTGTTTGCCAAAATTCAAGAAAAGATCGATCTAAGAGAACAGTCAGGGGCATGAACAGTTATACATTTTCAGATGAAGCCGTCCGAGACTTGAATGAGATTTGTGAGTACATTGCTGGCAATAGTTCCAGGGCAGCCAGCGAGCTTTTTGATGCAATTCGTCAAAAATGTAAACTTGTCGCCGAATTTCCCAATATGGGCAAACGCTATGAGAGGTTATCCCCCAACTTGCGCGGATTTATTGTTAGGGATTATTTAATTTTTTATTACCCCAGATCGGACGGGATTGATATTGCTCGCGTGCTGCGGGGCGATCGAGACTTGGAATTATTGTTTTCAGAGTTAGGGGAAGATTAATTAGCGTTGGATCGATCTGAACGGGCGATCGCACTTGGGAAAGCAAAGGGCGATCGCACTCTCCTCCAAAAATGGGATCTCCCTAATTTATCTGCGTTTATCTCGGTCCATCTGCCGACATCTGCGGTTAAAAAAAGAGCTATACCCCTTACAATCATAAAAAATATAAAATCTAAAATCCTAAAAAAATGCTCCGACTATCCCAAACCCAACTCAAAATCCTCGAAGAATGCCCGCGCAAATTCCAACATAGCTACCTAGAACTCCTAGCCACCACCGCCTCCCCAGAACACAAAGAAAAACTCACATGGGGAAGCCACTTTCACCTATTAATGCAGCAGCGAGAACTCGGACTTCCCATTGAATTTATCATCCAACAAGACCCCGAATTGGGGCGCTGCGTGGCAGCATTTATCAATACCGCACCCGAACTTTTCGCCAATTCAGAAAATAGCGAGCGAATTTTCCGCCAAGCCGAACACCCCCGCACCTTAATTTTCCAAGACTACCTATTCACCGTTATCTATGACTTGCTAATAGCAGAACCAAACGCCGCCCAAATTCTCGACTGGAAAACCTATCCCCGCCCTCAAAAATCAAAATGGATAGCCGAAAGTTGGCAAACTCGCCTCTATTTATACGTCTTAGTAGAAACCAGCGACTATTCCCCCGAACAAGTTTCCATGACATACTGGTTCGTACAATTGCAAGGAGAAGAACCGCCGCAAAAACTCACATTTTATTACAACCAAACAGAACACGATCGCACAAAACAAGATTTAACCAACCTATTGCAGCAGCTAACCGACTGGCGACAACGCTATACCGAAGGCGGCGAATTCTTACCCCAAGTAGAAATTAGTTCCAATCTTTGCGATTCCTGTCAATTTGCCACTCGCTGCAACCGCACACAAGACACAAAAACTCCCTCACCAGATATTCTCGCAGAAACTCCCACAGATTGGCTGCCAAATCTTGCTATAATCGATGAAATATTTATTTAATATATAAACAAACCCCCCAAATTTTACTCGTTACTAGGCTCTGCCTGGTAACGCAGATACGGAGGCTCTGCCTCCAATTTTCCGGCTCGTAAGCGAGGCAGAGCAAGAGTGAAATGGGTTCCCAGGCAGAGCCGGGGAACCAGTGACTCGCTTAAGTTTTATTCCGGCTCGTAAGCGAGGCAGAGCAAGAGTGAAATGGGTTCCCAGGCAGAGCCGGGGAACCAGTTACTGGCTTCATCTGTGGTCACAATCTAAAATCTAAAATCTAAAATCTAAAATCTAAAATCTAAAATCGAATGACAGAACTACTTCAAAATTTGCCAACTCAACCCCTATCCCAACCCCCAGATTGGCTGATCCAAGCTGTCAGAAACCATGCACCAGAACTCCCCGGAAACTATGCCGCCGCACTTCTCTGGTATAGAGGAATTCACAACCCCGAACAAATACCCGGTTTCTTAAATCCCCAACTTTATCAACCCGCAAGTCCCTTTGAGTTCGGGCTAGAAATGAACTGGGCGATAGAAAGAATCCAGCAAGCACGAAACAACGGCGAAAAAGTCGCAATTTGGGGAGATTTTGACGCCGACGGCATTACCTCAACCTCGGTACTTTGGGATGGACTGGGAGAATTTTTTGCTCAAAACGACCAATTAACTTATTACATTCCCAACCGCTTAACCGAATCTCACGGACTCAATATTCCAGGAATAGATGCCTTAGCAAAAGCGGGAATCAGCTTAATTATTACCTGCGATACCGGCAGTACAAATATCGCCGAAATCGAATACGCCACCAGCTTAAACATCGATACAATTGTCACCGACCATCATACATTACCGGACGATCGCCCCCCAGCTACAGCCATTATCAATCCCCGCTACTTTCCCCCAAACCACCAACTATTTAACCTTTCAGGAGTGGGAGTGGCTTACAAATTAATTGAAGCATTATATCACACATTACCAGATATTCCGCAGCGCCCGCTCGCAGATTTATTAGAATTAGTAGCGATCGGCTTAATTGCCGATTTAGTCCAACTCACAGGAGACTGCCGCTACCTAGCACAACTCGGAATCGAACAACTGCAAAAACAACTCACAAATCCCACCCGCCCCGGAGTTGCAAAATTGCTCGAACTGTGCAAAAGATCGGGCGATCGCCCAACCGACATTTCCTTCGGGATCGGCCCCCGAATCAACGCCGTCAGCCGCATTCAAGGTGACGCCAGCTTCTGCGTAGAACTCCTCACCAGCCGCGACAAAAAACGCTGCGAAGAACTAGCAAATTTAACCGAAATTGCCAACTCCCGGCGCAAATCTTTACAAAAAGATGTTGCCAAAGATGCCGCCGCCAAATTAGC
Organism: Microcoleus sp. K1-B1; assembly: GCF_036704705.1. Taxonomy (NCBI): domain Bacteria; kingdom Bacillati; phylum Cyanobacteriota; class Cyanophyceae; order Oscillatoriales; family Microcoleaceae; genus Microcoleus; species Microcoleus sp. K1-B1. The sequence goes on from NZ_JAUBSH010000014.1 coordinate 81,725, forward strand.
CAAACTCGACCTCTCAACTACTAGCGTCATCGTCCTCAGCGACCCCCAATGGCCCGTAGGAGTATTAGGATTAGTAGCGGGACAAATCGCCCAAGAATACGGCCGCCCCGTGATTTTATTCAGCACAGAAGGAAGCGAAGAAATTAATGAAAATTCCCCGGAAATCCAATTTACCTCTTTCTTAGATTCAGAATCGCCAACACTTTCCCCATCCAAAATTGCCAGGGGTTCGGCGCGTTCCGCCAATCAAATTGACCTTTACCAATTAGTCAAAGACCAAGCGCATTTATTGCACAGATTTGGTGGTCATCCCTTCGCCGCCGGATTAAGTCTCCCGGTTGAAAATATCCCCCTATTTACCGATGCGGTAAATCAGCAACTGCGGCAACAATACAGCACAGATAGTTTAACAGCCGTCCCCGTTCAAGCCGACCTAAAAATTACTGTCTCCGAATTAGGCAAAGACTTATTTCAAGAACTAAAATTGCTCGAACCGTGCGGGATGGGAAACCCCGCACCCAAATTGCTGATTGAAAACTGCTGGTTTGACAATCTGTGGAATCAAAAAATTAAGGATTTGAAAGGGCAAAAAGTAGAATATATCAAAACAGAATTTACAATCCGGGATGAATCTAGCGATATGGGATTTCCCGGCATTTGGTGGGGGCATAATCAAAACGAAGTTCCCCAAGGCCGCTGCGATGTTACGGTAGAACTCGATTTTAATACTTACAAATCGCGGTATGAAGTGCGCCTCGTAGCAGTCCGGGAACGCACGGAAGACAACCAAATCAATTCCCCGACTAAAATAGATTGGATCGTAGACTGGCGCAATAGAAATAATGATGAAGAGTTGTTAGCAGCCAGCACAAACTTAGAATCTCCCATGCCGATCGACAATCTAGTTGACAATTCCGAAAAGGTCGATCGCGAAAACTCGATCGTCCTCAAAGAATGCCCCGCAAGCTGGGACGAACTGCGGATCTGGTTTCGGCAAGCACAGCACACTCAGAAAAAACTCGCGATCGCCTACACATTACCCCCACTCGTACCCCCACAGCAAATCTGCCAACAGCTAATCGGCATCGCCAAATACCTCAGCCGCACCAAAAAACCCGTCACCAGACAGCAACTCCGCCAAAAACTCGGCATCAGCGACACCTCCCTGCAACTGGGGTTCAAAACCCTAACCTATCTCGGTTTCAAAATCAATTATCGCGATCGAGCTTTCCACATCACGAGACAACCCGAAACCGCACAGCAGGAAGACGCGCCAGATCAAATCCCCCAACAGTTATTACATAGCCAATCCATCCAATCCTCAGTGCCAAATTCCCCGATCGCCGCACGTTTTGCAGCGCAATTCCTAGCAGCAGTCTCCGAAGAACAATTCCGGCGGAAATATTTCTGTGAAGTACCCCTCTCAACAATTCAATCGATCGCCCGAGAGACCGTTTTCCAAGAAGATTCTACAGCAAATCTTTTCTAACTGATATCTGCCACCATTGTTAAGCATAGGCAGGATGAGAGTTCCACTCATGAGATAACTTTTCTTGTGGGGCCCGCGCTCGCTCGCGCCGGTGGAGCTGGCTTTCTCGCCTGTGAAGCGAGAGAGGTTTTTGTGGATCTGGCTTAAGAGGCCTATTCCTGACACGGATGCAACATCTCAGTTCTAAGAAATATCTTACTTCTGAATTCCTCCCGATAAAATAAGGCATAGGACAATGAGAGTTATCCGTTGCGAGTCAGGCCCAGAACTCATAACTCCTAACTCACAGGCCAAAACCCAAAACTCCCCACCGCCAAACTCGATCGCCCATCTCCAATTTAAAACCCCTATGCTTCTCTGTCCCCGCTGCCAATTTGAAAATCCCAATCCAAACAAGTTTTGTCAACAGTGCGGAAATTCCCTAATTTACAAACCTTGCCACGAATGCGGTGCCCAAGTCGCTTTTAGCGCCAAAGAATGTCAGAATTGCGGCGTCGCAACAGGTCAAGTGTGGCGGGCCATTATCTGCGGTCGATCGAATTTTCCAGCAGTCGAACCAGACGAGTCCACCCTACCCCCAGCCGAGTTTCCCCAAACACCAGAGATGGTTCCAGAAACCGCATCGCGCCAAAACTCTGCTGAACCAATCACAGACGCCATTAAAACAGAAATAACCACCCCAGCCGAACCCCCAATAGCCGTCGAACCAACTTCTCCACAGCCAAGCGACGGCGAATTCAGCAGCACACAAATTGACCCTGTGGTAGCCGTGGGGGCGATCGCACCAGCATCCTTTCAAACAACAGAAAAAAGCTCTACTACAGCACCAGAGCGCGAAATAACCCCATCTGAACGCAATTTTACAACCGCACCACAGCCTCAACAAATCCAGGAAGCAACCGAGAACCCCGACAGCCCAAACATAGCTGACACCTCCCCTCCATCTCCAGAATTCCCCATCCCCAATTCAGAATATTTAATCCCTTCCCAGCCAGCCGGAGCTTATTTAGACACTCAGCAGCGCTACCAACTCCTAGAAACCGTGCCGCCGAGAAAACGCTCAGACACAGTAGCAGTAACAGTATTGGACTGTCAGCCGCTGGAAATGTCACCCCTCAAAGCCATGCTAGCAGCCAACTCTGCCAGCGTCGCCCGACGAACATCCCCCTATACCGCAGCAATCAAAGGCGGAGAAAATTCAACCAATTCCGCCTTAGCAGAGCTTTGCCAAGGCATAGCTGAACCTTATCTGGCACTGCGGTGGCAATTCTCTCAAAACCTGCCAGTCATTCACGATAGCTGGTCAGACAACGAACAGGCAGTGCTGCTGCTAGAAGACTGCTCCCAATGGCCGCTGCTGGTAGAACGGTGGAATCAACCCGAAACTTCCACCCAGCAAATTTTATACTGGCTGCACGAAATGACAGAACTGTGGGCTGCCCTAGAACCCTGGCGCTGTCGGCAAAGCTTGTTGGAACTGACAAATTTGCGAGTCAACCCCGACTCTTCCTTTTCCTTGGCTTCTTTGCGACTGCAATACCTCTATCCCGAACCCGCCGGCTCCAACCTGCAACTGGTAGATTTGGGGCAATTGTGGCAGGTGATATTTAGCCAGTCCGAGCATCGTACTCAGTTTGGCGCCTTGCTCGAACTGCTGCAACAAATGTACAGAGGCGAGATTAACACAATCGAAGAATTGCGATCGCGCCTAGAAACAGTTCCCCTCGAACTCCAACCCGCACCTTCACCAAGCTCAACCCCGACACGCAGGAATTACCGCAGCACCGACGAGTCGCCCCCCGACGTTGGCGAGGTCTTAACCCAGCCAATGCCACTCCAGATTTACAGCTTAGAAGACGCAGGCCTCACCGATGTTGGCCGCACGCGCGACCACAACGAAGACTTCTTCAGCATCTGGACTCAGCTCAACAAACTCGAAAGCTCCTTCGGTCGCATCTTTCAAACCAAAGGGCTTTACATTCTCTGCGACGGCATGGGCGGACACGACAGCGGAGAAGTAGCCAGTCAACTAGCGGCTGAAACCCTCAGAGAATTCTTTCAAACCCGTTGGGAAAATCAACTACCTCCGGCAGACACCATCCGCGAGGGAGTGCTGCTAGCCAACAAAGCCATCTTTGAAATCAATCAAAAGGACGGACGCTCCGGCAGCGCCCGCATGGGTACAACTCTAGTCGCAGTCTTAGTTCAAGACACCCAATTCGCCGTTGCCCACGTCGGTGACAGCCGCCTCTACCGACTGAGAAAGGGACAAACCCTAGAAAAAATCACCTCAGACCACGAAGTAGGGCAGCGCGAAATTAAGCGCGGGATTGACCCGGAAACTGCTTATGCCCGTCCCGACGCCTATCAACTAACTCAAGCCATCGGCCCGCGAGACAGTAATTTTCTCAAGCCTGACGTGCAGTTTTTAGACTTGTGCGAAGATACTTTGTTGATTTTGGCTTCCGACGGCCTGACAGATAATGATTTGTTGGAAACTCACTGGCAAAACACTCTCGAACCCCTGTTCAATCCCCAAGCTGATCTCGACCAGGGAGTTGCCCAGTTGATTGAACTCGGCAACAAACGCAACGGTCATGACAATATCACGGCAATTATCATTCGGGCGCAGGTAGGCGCATTTCGATTTTAGAATTTGGATGCTGCCAACTTTTTCAAAGGTGGCGCCTTTCCCCCGTGACTGCCTGGGTTAAACCTGCAATTGTTGCAGAGCAAAAAAACAGCTTCTGCCGTTTCCTGGCAAGGCTTTACTGCTGGCTCTGTTCTTAGGTATCCGGTGTTGAAACAGCTTGGGTTTGAGTGCTAAAAAACTGATTACAGACCCATACAATTGCAGAAAAGCTGTAGAGTACCGACCATTTATCCGTAGCTTTAATTTTGAGACTCTGTTCAGGGAATCTACCGGAAAAAGTTCCTTGATAGTAAGTGGATTCATCATACTTGAAAGAGCTTTCACTTACAAAAATAGTTAGTCTAATGAAAAAAATCAACTAAAATGAAGTGAGTCTGCAGGCGGGCTGATGCGAAATCAGTTTTATACTCGATCGCTATCAGGGCAAGGTGGGCATAGGTGGGAAGTGTCCGCCCTACACATATATATGTGGGGCTGACATCACAATCTGCGGCTACATCAAATTTACGTAAAAGTTTAGCGATTGTTTACCTAATTTTTGTTGTTGCAATTGTTAAATTGATAAACTGTGTTTTAAGGAGCGAGCGACCTATAAATTTTGACGGATAATTGTTCCAAAAAAACTATTTATAATTTAATGGTTTATGGAATCTTTAATCACAATCAGGATATTATAAAGTTTTAGTGAAACTCACCTGTGAAGCTCATAATTAATTTTTAATTTCTAATTTTTCAAAGCCCTACGTCTCTAATCTGTAAATTCCTGCCAACTCTCACTGCCACATCAGGGAGTTCAACCACATCAATCGAAAATGCTGCTGACTCTTTTAGATCCAGAAACACAGACCCCTCTGCAACAGTGGAGTTTCGAGAGCGAATCCATTATTCGCATCGGCCGCTCTCCAGACAATCACGTTGTGATCCCCAATGCTCTAGTGTCACGGCAGCATCTGGAATTGCAAAGAGTTAATAGCGGGAGATCCAGCCAGTGGTACTTAGTCAATTCGGGGACAAATGGCACTTTGGTTAACGGTATTCTCATGTCTCAGGGTTGGATATCTGACGGTGCTCTGATCCAGTTGGCGCGGGGCGGCCCAATTCTGCATTTCCAAGTAATTACTATTGAACTCGGCGGCAAAATTAAGGCGAACCCCAACGTCAATCTCGTGACACCGAGGTGTACCCACGCGGGAAACCCGCAGGGGAATTTATTCTGCATCCACTGCGGCGAACCGATTAAAGTCGATCGCACGGTGCGACACTACCAAGTGCTGCGAACTTTGGGCCAAGGCGGTATGGGGACAACGACTTTAGCCTGGGATCGAGATAAAGCGAAAGCTCAACAACCCGGAAGTTCCCCCGCAGCTTCTCTGGTAGTCCTCAAGGAAATGAATGCTGATATGGCTCAAATAGTCAAAGCTCAAGAACTCTTTGAACGTGAAGCTAAAACTCTCAAGGCCCTCCACCATCCGGGAATTCCTCAGTTTTTTGACTTTTTTGTGGAAGGGGGCAAAAAATACTTGGTGATGGAAATGCTCCACGGTGAGGATTTAGAAAAACGCATCTACAACCGCGGGCCTGTTGCTCCCCAACAAGCAATAGAGTGGATGATCCAAACCTGTGAGGTTTTGGACTACATTCACTCTCAAAAACCCCCGATCGTCCACCGGGATATTAAACCTGCTAATTTGCTGGTGCGCCACCGCGACAATTGCATTACAGTGCTGGATTTTGGCGCCGTTAAAGAAATCGGCACTCCTCCAGGGACTCGCATCGGCGTTGAAGGCTACACCGCACCAGAACAAGACCGGGGACAGCCTCTCCCTCAGTCGGATTTATATGCTATTGGGCCTACTTTAATTTTTTTGCTGACGGCCCAAAGCCCTCAAAACTTTTACGGGAAAATAGCTGGAGGTTACGGGTTTAAGCTCGAAAATATTCCGACGATCGCCCCCAAGCTGCGGGACACCATTTTGCGAACCACGGCAGCTAAGCCTGGGGATCGCTTTCAAACTGCTCAACAATTAGCTCGAGCTTTAGCAGCTTCCCTTTAATAGAAGTCAAAACTCAAAACTCAAAAGCCAAAAGTCAGAATTTATTAGGAAGAGGGAAGAGGGAAGAATTTAGCAACGGAAATTTATGAAAGAAAATTTTCCCGATCGCCTCGAAATTTCTCTCCGACACCCCAGTCCTCCGTCTCCTCTGTTATTCTTCGTCCCAAGCTTCTACAGCTATCAACTCGCTCACGGGGTCTTGCATAGAAAAATCAAACTCTAGCAATTGCTGTTTCCAGTACGGCCATTCGTCGCCGTAAAGAAGAGCAATTTTCCAAATACTGTCTGTCGGCTTGATAATGTCAGACGTGACGAGAGAATGCACCTGACGCTGGAACTTAACCATCGGCTGTATAACCTTCTGGCTCATAATACCTCTTGAATTGTTTAAATTTTGTGAATTATCACTTCCGAGCTCTCACTTTTTACCGCAGTTTCGCCAAGAACAGTCTCGCCAAGATACGTGTAGATTTTTGTCGGGAAGCTACATATTCAACTTGTATCTTAACAGAGTTCGTTTTGACAAGGCCCTATAAGCAGGACTGAAGAGTCAAGACCGACTTCAAAGAATTAATCATCTTTGAAATGTCCCGCTATATGCTGTCGATCGACAGTGGGAGGTTTGCCGCCTCGATTGTTTCCACATAGTTTCCACATAGTGGTAGATGCAAGGGCTGCGTTCGGCTTGTTCTTGACAAGGCTGAGTTTGCGTAGGAGAAACTGCAACTACTGCGCTTTGGCTGCTACAGCGTAATTTCCGCTTTCCTGCGGGTAAACCACACCTGTTTCACCTTCGACGCTGGGTTCGCTGTGAGAGTGGGGTCTGAGCTACATAAACTGATTATAACTCTACTGACCGCAAAAGCGATCAAAAATTGTTGGATACTGTTGATCGCCACCCCTAAATGTCGATCGAACATTCAAAGGCGACAGCAGGGCGGGCGTACAAGCAAGTTCCAAACCCATCGTCCGTCCTGATTGAGTCAATCTAAAATCTCAAATCTAAAATCTAAAATTGTATGACTTGGACAAGGCGACACATTCTCACTCTGGCTGATTTTACCTCGGAGGAATACGATACGGTGCTGCAAACAGCAGCCAGTTTTCGGGAGGTGCTCGGCCGCCGCACGAAGAAAGTGCCGGCCCTGCAGGGTCAAGTAGTCGCGAATTTGTTTTTTGAACCTTCTACCCGGACTCGCAATAGTTTTGAGTTGGCGGCGAAGCGGCTGTCAGCGGATACGCTAAATTTTACCCCTGGAAGTTCTTCTCTAACGAAGGGGGAGACTATTCTGGATACGGCTAAGACTTATCTGGCGATGGGAACGGATTTGATGGTAATCCGGCACGAACAAGCTGGAGTTCCCAGCACGATTGCTTCGGAAATGGATCGCTTGGGGTCAAGAGTCAGCGTTCTCAATGCTGGAGACGGCCAGCACGAACACCCATCGCAAGGTTTGCTAGACTTATTTACTATTTGTGTTCTGTTAGATAACGAAAATCCGCGGCTGGAACTTTTAGCGGGTAAAAAAATTGCTGTGGTGGGGGATATCTTACATTCGCGGGTGGCTAGGTCTAATATTTGGAGTCTAACGGCTTCTGGGGCAGAGGTTCATTTGGCCGGGCCGCCGACTTTGCTACCGCTGTTGTTTGCTGAGTGTGGCGATGGTAGGGAAGGCAAGTTATTTTTGCACTGGCATCTGGAACCTGCTTTGGCCGATGCTGATTTTGTGATGACTTTGCGGCTGCAAAAGGAACGGATGAGCGACCATTTGCTGCCGAGTTTACGAGAGTACCATTCTTTGTACGGGATTACGCGCGATCGGCTCAAACTCTGCAAGTCGGAGGTGAAGGTGTTGCACCCTGGCCCGGTTAACCGCGGCGTGGAAATTAGTTCGGATTTGATGGACGATGCCCAGTTTAGCCTGATTTCTCAGCAAGTTACCAGCGGCGTGGCGGTGCGGATGGCATTACTTTATCTAATCGGCGGGGGTAAAGCTTAGGCTGTTAGTTGTTAGTCATGAATTTCGGATATTCGATTATTTTCAGGAGCGATCGCCTCTTTACAATAATCGTTACCCGGTCAGACCGAGTAACGATTAAAACTCTTTCTAGAAATGTCAAGTGTTCTAGTTAAGAGTTAGGAGAGCCAGGACGCAGACACCCAGCCACCACCTTTGAGTTGGGCCCAGCCGTGTTTGTAACGACCGGTCAATTTTACGTGGTCTCCATAATATAACTTGCCGATTACACCAGAACAGCTACTGGGGCGGTGGCGGATATTCAGTCGGCTGCCATTCGTGACAACTTTGGCGTAGCTGTGATGGCTGTGATGAGCGCGATGGCCACAGTGTTTGCGGTAGCAACCGGCTGCCTGGGCTTCGCCACCGACACTCAGAACAGATAGGGCTACTGCCATACCTGCAACGCCTATCCATGCAGAATTAGGAATTTTCAAGCCCAGTTGGTCTAACGACTTGACTTGGAGTTCGGACTCTGGAGATTCATAAGCAACAAAAGAGTGGCTCAATGCTAGTGCTTCCATAGTTTCCTCGTGATTGTTGTTAACCTTTCTTGGTGCAGACTCAGGTCAAAACCTCAATTAACAGCCCAAATTATTAACTTATGTTTCATAAAAGCCACAAAAGGGCGTTAAGGTCTTGCTGTTGCCGAGTATTGGCTAATTTTCCTGAACCCTGCACAGGTATATCATGTCATTGATGTAGCTTTCCGGAACAAAAAAATAAATAAAGTTTACATCGACTGCTCAAAATTTTGCCGACGCGGATCAGAACTCCCGGCAGAATTAAACTTAACTGTGTCATTCAAAAGGGAACGAAGTTATCGATTGGGGTGGGAAATTGCTTGTACTGAGTTGCGAATGACACTACTTATTTGGGTGCGGATTTATTGAATTGCTACAGCAATATCGGCAGTTAATTCGATCGAACAAGCATCCGGATCGTCTTCAAGCACGATCTTAATTTGCTTCTGGTCAGTCATAGTGTAGCCGATCGCACTGGTGCAGAAGTTCGGGGCGATGGCGTCGGGCCCTCGCCCGTGCTACAAGATGGGTCTCAAGATTAGTCGCCCTATGTCCCCCACAAGAATCCAAGACAAATCCATCGCGACTTGATTTGTGTCAAGATCGATCAAGTTCTCCAGCACCACTTCTTTCGCAATGAACTCCTTCGCTGCACTTTCGATCGGCACAATTCCTCAACGCCATGAATCCGACAGCTTCGCCATTACCTTAGCGCGGTTGTCTGTAGAGGAAATATACGCTTTGGCAGATGACCCCGCGAACGGAGCCGTGGTAATGATGAGCGGTACAGTCCGCAACCAAACTGACGGTCAAGCTGTAGTTTCCCTAGAATATCAAGCCTACGAACCGATGGCCGTGCGAGTATTCCAGCAAATTGCTACTGAAATCCGCCGCCAGTGGGCCGATGTCAATCGGGTCGCCATTCACCACCGCGTCGGACACTTGCAGGTGGGCGAAATCAGCGTACTGGTGGCTGTTGGCTGTCCCCACCGGGACTCAGCCTTTGCAGCTTGCCAGTACGCCATAGATACGCTCAAACACAATGTACCGATTTGGAAAAAGGAACATTGGGCTGACGGTTCTAGCAGTTGGGTTAGTATTGGAGCGTGCGAGGTTGTCGGGCATTAGTCAATCGATGGGAGATTTGAGATTTGAGATTTGAGATTTGAGATTTCAGAGGGGAACTTGTTACAATCTCCTAACGTCAAAAATTGTGGAATGTTCGATGAGCCAATTCCACCGATGAGCGACTTTATTTCCGTGTCCTGGTCTGCGGTTGTGGCGACCGTTCAAAGAGTGCAATTGCCAGCCGAAAAACTCTCTAATTATGACTTGGTGTTGCGGTGTCAGGAAGGAAATCGACCTGAGACCACGGCCTTTTCAGAACTGTTGAAGCGGTATCAGTCCCACGTAGACAGGGTTCTCTATCACTTGGCCCCTGACTGGCAAGACCGAGCAGACTTGGCTCAGGAAGTGTGGATTCGGGTCTACCGCAATATTAACCGTTTGCAAGAGCCTGTTAAATTTCGGGGCTGGCTGAGCCGCATCGCCACTAATTTGTTTTACGATGAGTTGCGTAAGCGCAAACGGGTGCGAACTCCGTTGTCGCTGGACGTACCCCGTACTCTGGAAGATGGCGAGGTTGATTGGGAAATTCCGGCAGACAGTCCGGGGCCTGATGAAGATTTGACGACTAGAGAATTTTACGACCAGTTGCGGGTGGCGATCGCAGATTTGCCGGAAGTATTCCGCACGACGATTGTTTTGAGAGAAATAGAAGGTTTAGCCTATGAGGAAATAGCCGAAATGACCGGAGTTTCTCTGGGAACTGTCAAGTCGAGAATTGCTAGAGCTCGCCAAAGATTGCAGTTGGAATTGCAAAAGTATCTTGATGGTAATTAGCAAGAGTAATTTCAGAGGCGGGTTAAGAAGATTTGGTGATGTTTGCTGTGACATCAAAACTTCTCTTTTAAAATATAAATAAGCAGTAAATCCTTCTAATAGCGAGTGCGTGATTCCCCAATTAGAGAAAGTCGGAAATTATGAATGGAAACTTTGAATCCGATAAAAATCAGAATCAGCAAGGTGTCGGGGATTCACTCGCTGAAACTCAAGTTAACAACAATTATGCCCAGGGCAATGTAACTACTATGATGCGCGATCGCTTTGAATTGCTAAGTGCCTACCTCGACGGTGAAGTGACGGCGACAGAACGCCGGCAAGTTGAGGAGTGGCTGACAAATGACCCTACTACGAAGCGTTTGTACTCGCGACTGCTGATGATGCAGCAGAGTTTTCAGGCAATGCCGGTGCCTGCGGCACAACAATCTGCCGAGGAGTTGGCGACGAAGGTTTTGCAGCGGGTGGAACGCAAGCCGAAAAAAACTTGGATTTTGGGTGGAGGTGCGATCGCAGCTTTGTTGGTTGCGGTGGTGTCCGGTGTCGGTAGCGATCGCCAATTGTTTGCTCCTCAGTTTGCTCGATCGCCCGTTCCTGCTGAATCTGACGGTTTGATTATGGCTTTAAACGAGCCTCTGGTGGAGATGGTTAATCCCAACGATTTGATGCTTGGGGTGAATGCACCGATCATGGATATTCCCAAAGTTGGTGTAACAACCCCTCAAAAGTTATTGCCAAAGGCACAGTAAAATTTCTGTTTTGAGCAATAACGGAAGTTGCTAAGCTCCCTAAAAAAGGGGGCTTTTTGCTGTTTTTTCCAGTTTTTTAAGGTGGATAGATCCTTTGACAATTTCCTGGCTTTGAATGACGAATTGTGGGGCGATCGCATCTTGATATCGGAGTAGGTAGCGAGTGGAATTAGACCGGGCGATCGCACTTGTTACCGTTTTTTTGGATATTTGCGATCGGTAATAGCAATGTCTCCTCAATTTCCTGCCGCACAGTAGTAGGCTTACAGGTTCGAGCCGCCGAATCGCACTAAAATGGCAATTTCCTAAGCTCATCGGCATTAACCACCTTATTTGGCGAAAAACCTATTTTCCCACGTGCCGTGGGGCAGCCAGATGCCTCCTAGGGAACGAACGCGATCGGGTAACATGAAGTAAGCCCAAGCCGTGCCTAAAGGTTTGAGGTGTCGATCGAAGATTTTGATTTCCTGCCGCTGATATTCGTTTTGTGTCGGTTCCCGCAGCGGATGATAGTCTTCCAATCGGTCTAAATCGTCCAAAATAGCCGAATTTGCGAAACAGAGGAGAAAACCGCAGACTGTGCCATCTCCGGCCATCATCGCAGGATAGCCGATCGGCAGGGCAAAAAGTTGACCGCGGGCGATCGCGGGGTAAGCATCCACAACTTTTCCTTCGCAGTAGCGGAGGTAGTTGCACTCCCCCGGTTTGAGAGTGCCGTAGACAAAGACTTTCATCGGGTAGGGCCTAACCGCTAGTTTTTGCTAACATAGATGGCTAAGCTAATAGTTTAAGTCTCGCGGGCGATCGCGACTGCAATCTTGATAAATTTCGTTGTTTACCCTTTCTTATAATTCATGACTCTAGCAGTTAGTTTTATTGCTTTTGGACTTCGGCCTTTGTACCTGAGCTCTTTTTTGCCGTTCCTGCCCCTTGACAGCTTGTTTTCGACTCAAGGGATTATGGTGATGCTGCTGGCCGCCTATGCGGGGGCGATGTGGATGTTTCTCACCAGTGCTCCGAAGGTACACACAGTGATGGTATCGGATCTCGGACAAGCGAGGGAGTTCTATGAAGGTATGCTAAACCTGCCAGTAGCAGAAGTGCCGCTGCACTACTACTACAATTACGAGCAAACTTTGGGGACAACTGGTATCGATCCGCTGTATTTGTCGCCGAATGTCGGGAGGGCAACGAGCTCTCAAACGATGGGGAGTCCCGATGGTTTGTGGTATCAGTTGATGAAAAATACGCAACTGCACATTATTAGCGGGGCCGGTGCAGGGGAAAAAAATCGCCCGCGTCACGTTTGTTTCGATCGCGATTGTTTGGATCAGCTATTGATGAGGGTACAAACTCGCGGGATTAGTTATAAAATTCGCCGGGAAAAGCCGCTGAATTTTTTGGTCAAGGATTATGACGGCCGCGTGATTGAAATGGCTGAGGTTAGTAATTAAGTAGGTCGTTCTAATTAAACGTAAAACGATCTCGCGCCCTATCCCAGACTTCTTTTGTTAAGTAAAATCATTCCGGCTGTGCCGGAATGATCTTAGTCGCGAACACGGCTCATCTGCTGAGAGATAGTCGCTCAATCAAAAAATGATAAGAATAGTTGAGATTTTTGAAATATCACTATATTTTGGTTAAACTACCTTGATTGGTTTCGGGAGATTTTTTTATATCCCAAAAATAATCAGTAACTCTCTTGTTAACTAAAGCCTGGAGATAAGTAGAAATGACAGAAGTTGAAGCCATTGTGGCAAGTTTGTGGGAGCTGGATGATGATGTATTGGAAGCTCAGCTAGGGTCTCGCATACAAGCCATAGGGGATGATGTTGCTGGACGTGGAGCAAGAGGGGTAGACCCAGCATCGTTGGAATCTATTGATGTGAACGTTGCGGCTAGAGCATCGATCGATCCAAGATTTTTAGATGCTGGTCGGCAGCTTTTCGATCGGGTAAACCCGTTAGTTTACGAACTTATGTGCAAACCTCTCGGAGACGATGCAGAGACTCAGAAGATTTTAGATGAAACAATAAATCAGAACTATACCAAAGCGGCTGGGATGTTGGCTCCTGTTTTAGTCAGTGGAGTTGGGTTAGCTCCTGCTGTTGCTACTCTCGTGGCAACTCTAATTATTAAAAAGATTGCAAAGACAGGTGCTAATGCAATTTGCGAGACTTGGGAGAAAAGTTTAGCAAAACCTGCAAGCTGATCTTTATACAAAGATTAGTGATAAAAATTATGTGAGGAGGCGATCGCCTGCTTACTAGAGTTGAGCGATCGCTCCTCGTAGCGCTGTGGCAATAGCTCCCTCTGGAATGGTTGCCAAAATCTGTTGTCCTTGCTGCCGCAAAAATTGCTTAAAAATTGGATCTTTCTCTGCCTCCGCTAGCATTACCTGCAGGATCAAGTCTACCTGAGTTTCAGCCGTAGCAGCTACCTTTTGTCCAGATAGTTGCGTGAGAAAGCTTTGAGTGGTGGTGACAATTTCTCCGAGATTGGGGCTGGCGATAATACTCCGTACTTGACCTGCTGCTTCGCAATATTCGATCGCCTCACCTGCTAAGTTAGTTATGGTACTGCCCGAGATGAAGAAATTCTGACCGAAAGGTTTTTGACTATAACCTTTGAGAGCGACTGCTTGATCGGCTACAATCCCTAGTAGCTGATTGATCTGCTGCTCTTTCGTTACTAGGAGTGTTTGCATCTCCTCATATCTGCCATACAAGTTTCGCTCAACCTCAGTATTAGGAAGCATCTCGTTATGAGCCACTTTCACAATCCATAGATCGCCACGCTTTTCAATCCCGCGCAACTCCAAACCCATGCCTTCATCTTCGAGTTGGAGTTTTTGTAAGGTAAAGGCAAATGCTCGCCAGTTCACTCCCTCCTTAAAGACCAATTCCACAATGTTGCCAACTTCCTGATAGATAGATTCAAACTCTCTAGGGTTAAAATTGCGATCGGTGGGGTGGCGATCGGTCGGCTTTCCTTTACTATCTAGCTTGCGTAAAATATAGTCACATTTGACGTTGGTGAAGCAAGTCTGACTGTTGATATTCCAATTTTCAATACAGATTCCGGTCAAAGTAGCTTCTGTAAAGTCTACGCCAGTTACATCAGTTTGCACAAAAATACTATCTCTTAAATCAGCTCCGTTTAAATCTGCTCCACTTAAGTTAGCATTTGTGAAATCATACTCGCGCATCGTAGCATCTTGTAGATATGCCCCTTGCAAATTGATGCCCCTAAAATCCTTTTCTTCAGAATCTCCACGAGTGAGGAGCATTTGAACTTTTGGCTCATCTAAGTCAAGATAACGATTATCGACTCTGGCTCGTTCCAAACCTTCTACATTTTTGAACCGTGTTCTGTAAAGTTTTCGCGCTCTTAAATCAGTGTTGGCAAGCTTAGCACCTGTAAAATTAATACCACTGAGATCCAAGCTATAAAAAGAGGTACTTCTTAAGGTACTGAAAGCGATCGCCCAATTCCTGAAAAATTCAAAATTTTTCTTAGGTTTTCCATTAACATCAATAACGTCAAAACTTAGTTGGACAGTCAAGACTCCGATCGCAAAGCCAGCTAACAGCTTGATTTCTGCAAAATATTGCGATGCAATTGCAGATTTGACAGGAGGCTCGTTACCAACCATATAGGAAATAAGCGTTGAGCAAATAATTATTAAGATTTTGTGTAAAGTCTTGACATTATTGTGGAAGCTGTGCTTTAGTAAAACCAGGAAAAGCCACAGGGAAAAACTACTTGCTGTAAAAACTAAGCAATAGCATCCGAGAAAAGCTGATGTAGCTAAAAGAGTCACCCAGAAAAACTCAGGGTCTTGCAGTATCATTATTGCTGCAATAGAGGTGAAAACTACTGTTAAACCAGCTTTCCACAAGCCACTAGCTATGCTAGATTGCTTTGTCTCGATCGACCATACGCAAATAACCAAGACAACACTCGCTGTCAGCCAAGCTCCCTCTACTGGCTGAGATGAGTAGAACAGTGTCCTGCTGAGATAGCCGCCCAGTAGTCCGGCAAAGCTACCAGCAAAAAGTGCAAGGCTCAAAGTGCATAACAAAGCGAGGAATCTGAAAAAACGAGGCTGTCCACCAGTAACTTCTTGCAAATCAAAATTTAGTGATGCTTGCGAGAATTTTTGACCATAAGCTTGTCGGTTGTATCTATTCATGAGATTAAATATCGAATCCTTAACTAGATATTACAGGAGATTTTGACAATGAGCTTTTATAGTTTACAAACAGCAATAATAAACGGGAGTGTTGCGGGCCTAATCTGTAAGGTTGTTGAAAACCAAAGAGTTTGTGAATGGATAACTGATAATATTCCTGATGCAACAGAGGTAAGAGACTTTTTAGAACAAAGCCCGATCGATTTGACTGATATTATTAACGCACGCTTAGACAGATTAGATAAAGCCCGCTCATCTAATTCTATATTTTTTGATGAACCAGATTATTTATCATCTGCTTTCTTAGAACGTGGCTTAAGATGCAGTGCGGCTGTATGTTTGCTTGAACGATATTTTTGGATAGAAGATATAATTGAGATAATCAAAGACCGTTTGGTAAAAGATGTGACTGAGATTCTCAAGCGCTTGTCGGAGAAAATCGATCTTTTTTCTGCAAAATTTCCTGGTGAAAGTCGGGATATTTGGAAAGATTATAAACAAGTTGCCGATGCGCTGGAAAATGAAAGAATTAAAGAACTTCTGGGTAAACTCAGAGATGAATTGAAGGAAGCTTCTGGTGAAGAGAAACAGCGGAAAGGTACTGTTCTGATTCCATTTGCTACAGGCTTCCTAGTTGGCAAAAATTACTTATTAACTAATTTCCATGTCTTTAATGAAAAGGATAAAGACAATATCAAAAACTTTGTGGCTCAATTCAGATACGAGCAAAGTGCTTTAGGGCAGAATGCTGAAACTGTTAAATATCAGCTAGACCCCGATAATTTTTGTGTCAGCGATGAGCAGCTTGACTATACCCTGATTCGAGTCAAACCACGAGAGGATTACAAGGATATCGGACTAGCATTTCCTGAAGCTGGTGAAAATTTTGGTTGGTTGCCAATGTTAATGGACTCAACACTGATTGCCCCACCTGTTACTCGCGAGCAGATCGAAGATATTAAAGGAATTGATAGCGAAAAGATACCTGATGCTGATTTGTCTGGCGAACCAGCTTTTATTATTCAGCATCCGCGAGGCGTACAAAGGAGAATTGTTCTTTTCAATAATCAGGTACAAAATATTTATCAAAATTTTCTGCAATACCAAGCTGATGCTGATTTTGGCTCTTCGGGTAGCCCTATCCTCAACTCTCAATGGCAACTTGTAGGTCTACATCATGCTGCTTTAGTAAAATGGAATGAACAAAAATTGTCGGATAAACACAAATTGGAAATTCAAGGCAATTTAGGGGCAAGGATATGCGAGATTGTGAAGCATTTAGAAACACGTAGAAGCCAACCTGGAATTGCAGAGTTCTTAGATAATAAAAGGTATGTGGTTAAACAAACAGAACAACCACTGAAGGGAAGGATTTATATTTTAGTTGGTCATCAACGAGGAGATGCTCCCAGTCCCGAACATTTAGAGCAAGAAGTCACTATAGCTAAAACATTACTGGAAAATATCTTTCCATGTTCAAAGCCCGGTTTTGAAGTGAGGGATATTTTGCAAGAATGTGATGGCAAATATGAAGCTGGGATTGACTATATCAATCAGCAAGATTATCAGAGCGGTGATGTGGCGCTTGAAATTCGTATCCGTACAAAATTCGATCCTGATGTTTTAGGGGTAGAAACGGGAGTAACTATTTACTATGCAGATGATAAATCTGACTATAAAGCTTACGCAAACATTGTTTTACAAGCCTTTTTGAGTAAGTTTCCTCAGTTCTCTAATGTTGTGCAGTCAGATAAAGCCGAAAAAGCAATGGATTTGCAATTCTGTCGAGGCATAAATATGCCATCCTTAGTCTTGAGTTTAGATGTTTCATATAAGAATTACGATCGGGTTATGCCTGAACTGAACCCTTCACGCTTTGAACAACGGCTGCACCCTGCTCAAGGGATTTGGGATGGGCTAGAGAACTGGGTTAAAGTCCTTAGTCCGATCGGCTTCTGGGCTGCTGGTTGACAATTAGCAATCTATACTATAGCAGTCCTAAATCATTTGTAAAGTTTTTTACCCCACCCCAACCCTCCCCTTATTAAGGGGAGGGAGTAAGAAATTTACAAATCATTTACGATCGCTATATCAGTGTAAGAGAATTGGTATTGAATGTTGTGGAATGCCTGCCATTTGAATAGCAACACAGCCAAGCTTGTAAGCAAATTCAATGGTTTGTCCGGTTTCCAGTGCATCATAAAAAGCGACGGCAAATTCGATCGCCGCTTTATTCCCAATCGCCTGCTGCATACCGATGACATAGGGAATGTAGTCAGCAATTGCTTTAGCCTGAACTGCCGAGTAGCAGGCGTTAAGAAGCGCACATTCAATCTTAGGAAAAAGTTTAAATAGATTGGCGATCGCCTCAGCACTAACAGGCTTGCTTCGTCCAGTATCATCTTCTAAAAACAATCCTTCCTCGCTACTACCTTGTCCGGCAAAGTGAACAATGTGAGGCTGATACTCCAGTAAGGCTCTGTGCATATCTCTGTGTCGGACTGCCCAACATTGCTTCAGCAAAAACCGATCGCGATGCTGCGATCGCCGCAAACCTTCACTAATCTCCCGTGCTTCTTCCTCTAGCGATCGCGGCTGCATTCCTTGAGGATTTGCTGCCAAAAACAGGATAGTCTTTACTGCATCCTCGGATATTAGATTCGATTGTATCTGAGGCGCTTCATTGTAATAAATGTTGTCGCCAGCCAGATTATTAATTGTGCTACCTGAAATATTGAAAGTTTTAGATGTTGGCTCAGACATAGAATTGAATCACAGACATTGCTGACTGCCTTTTTAGCATTATATGGAATTCGCTCTTTTCTTCAGCACCGGGATCTGGTAATCCTGAAAAACTGAATCATCACCCTTCTTAGTCCAGTCTACCGAACCCAGTTTCCGAGTAGTATTTGCATTGCGATCACCCTCAAACTGGATGGCACGACATCCAGACTCAAATGCTATGTCAATTAATTGACCTTCTGCTAATCCCTTGTAAAAACCAACGGCAAAAGCGATCGCCAAATCATCCAGAATCTCTTGACGCATCCCGATCGCATAGTTAATGTGCTCAGAGATCGCATCCGCCTGCACTTCACTGTAACAGGCATTTAACAAGACACATTCTATTTTATCAGCAAACAGCTCAAATAGCTTTGAGAGTGCTTCCGTACTGACTAACTTTACCCGCCCTGTCTGATCTTCCAGCACCAATCCTATTTGCCCTTGCCCGTGTCCGCAAAAATGTACAATCTGCGGTTCTACATCCAGTAGCGATCGCTGTACATCTCGCGGACGGGATGCCCATCGCTGCTCTATTTGAAAGCGATCGCCAAGGTGCGATCGTCTCAACCCGTCTTCTATCTCCCGCACTTCCTTGTCTAGGCGTAAGTGTGAGGTACCTTGAGGATTCGCTGCTAAAATCAGAATTTTTTTCATCAATCTTGCTGGAATAACTAACAGGGTTGAGATATCCTTTGATTATTTTGTGATGGTGAGGCTGATTTGTTTTGTTGTCCACTCACGGCTTGGAGATCTGGCAACAGACAACCTTCTAGTTGGTGGTTGCTCGTCCTCAATCGCTACTAGCAGTTCTTCTAGAGGATTGCCCAATCGAAACAATCCTTTAGGTTGAATATCCTCGTCAAGAGATGGCAGTTCTAACCAGCGGTAGTCGATCGGACCAACTGTAGCAAGGATTTTAACAATGTCTTCTCCTTCGGATGTTGCGGATATCGCAATCGATTCCTTCCTACCCGCCTCAATAGTAATGAAATTTTCTTGTTTACCTGGAGCAATCTGTTGAATTGACCAGTCAGATGCCAGATCTAGAACAGCCACGTTAACAGCTTGGAAAGAGTCATTCCGAATTGACAAAAATACGTAATCGCCGAGTTTTACAGTTGGTTTGCTGGGATCGGAAAATGGTTTTAACTGCGATTTTGGTGGAATCTTGTCACCCTGGTCAAAAATATCTGATGTTCCCAGCCACTCAACGATTAATTTGCCTGCTAAAGGTGCATCTTTGTCCATATTGTCTAGCTCTGCTGTGGCATGATATTTCGCTAGGTGTACGAGACGTTTCACCACTGTAGCAGCCGCATCACGGTCACTTGCATTTATGGGAGGAATTCCTTGAAATGGATGTCCCGTGCGATCGCATATTTCATACTCTTCCTGGTTATTGACAACAACTTGATAGACAACTCCCTCATCATCATCAGCAGCTACCACCTCTTCTGCCAATTCCACCCAACCATTTCCAGGTAAAGCATTTTTGATAGCCTCTAGGGCTTTCTCCTGCTGTTTAAAAATTTTGGGTAAAAGCTGGTTAGGGGGTAATAAGGACTTAGCTAAATCTTCTGCGGAAGCTGCCTCTTGAGGAAAGAGATAAACTTTTCGCACAAGATTGACGGACGGAGATACCAACACAGCCCGATCTCCGTCTTCAACGTTTAATTCTTCTCCATAAATTGGTTCAAGCTTGCACAACGAGTCTGTTGCCCCTCGTTGAATAATCCGGGCGATCGCAACTCGATTCTCTTTTTTGGTCAAATCCGTTGTTGTACGAGGATAGATGGCAAACTCTGCTCCCTTACCAATACCATTTGCCTGCCCAACCCCTAAAACAGCTTGCTTTTCACCTGTTTCAGCGTTTTTCTCAACCTTTAAGACAGGTACTGTATGTACTCGTTCAGCTAGCTCATTGCCAAAAATAACTCGGTTATTCTCGCCCATCAAGATTGGAGTTTGTTGCGGGAATTGACTGTGGATTTTGGCATTGATGCGATCGAATAAATCCTGATAAGTTTGTCCGGGGTTTTGCTGTCTTAGAGTATCCAACAACCAATAGGTAAGCGCTCCATTTCGCTCTCTAGTTTCACGATTAAAGGCATACTCGTAAGCCAACTCATTCTGACGACAGGCTGCTAGAAGCACATAATCTTTGGCTGCACGCAATCCAGAAGCTTTTAGGCCGCGAGGGGTTTTTTCAGTGAGCGATCGCCAAGTTGCTTCTAGAGTTTCTAGAGGTGCCACCAGTTCTTGACCAGGTTGGAGAGGTTTTTCATCAATTCCTTCTCCCCCTCGAATTTCTACATCCCCTCGCGTAGCACCTCCCGAGTTACAACAATCCAACACCACCGTAACGGTTAGTTGTTTATCTACCAATTCCTTCAACAGTGTTGCTAGATCGAGATCGCGGAGATACTGTCCTTCTGAAGTGCCAATATCTGTAGGGACTAATCCCTCATCAATTTCATCCTCACCTTTAATAGATGGGAAAACAGTCTTAGCCCGTCCACCATGTCCAGAGTAATGAATATATACCTGCGCCTTTTCCGTAGCCATTTCCCCCAGTTTCCTAAAGGAATCAATCATATTCTGACGAGTTGGTAGTTTTTCCGGTGATTCTAGAGGCTTGGTGGGTTCATTTGGGTTAACCGAAGCTGTCAGTTTTAATATTTGTGTTTTGGGAACTTTCCGCTCATCAACTAAGAAAGCTTCTACATGATTAACATCTCGTACACTCCCTCCAAGATTTTTGTAACGACTACCATCAGGCAATAAATTCGGCATATAGCAGTCAATACCGATTAAGAGTGCGTAAATATTTAGTGTTTGCTCTGGTTTGTCAGCCATTTTTCATTCATTGCTCCAGTGTCTTGGTCTAATTCAGAGAGTTGCAGAGCAGAGTTCTAGAGCCGTAACTTATAGCTCTTCAGAAAACTCTGCCCATTCAGCAACCTATTCTTCAGCTCAATATTTTGTTAACTCGATCGCGAACACCTCAAGCCATGTGTTCGCGGGTTTTGACAGCGACAATTCCGTCTGGCTTCAAACCCTTCTTCTGCTGAAATTCCTTAACGGCTTTATCTGTTGCTGGCCCAAATTCACCATCAGCCCCAACTACAATGCCAGCCTTTTTCAAGCCTTCCTGAAGCTTGAGTACATCCGATCCTTCCATTCTGGGCATCGCCAAGCGCAACGTTCTGGGTTTGTCATCCCACGGCGCTTTAGGAAATCCAGGAGCAGGAGAGCTATTAAGTGCACCCTCAGTTTGAGGGCCAAAGCCGCCATCCTCGCTAATCATTTCATTAGGATGGTTTTTATTCCAAAGCTGCTGAAATGCGAGTATTGATTGACTGCGAAGATCGATCGTGCCGTCGCCCTGGTAGTCGAAGTGAGGTGGGTCGCCCGGTAATGGATTCCAGCCATATTGCATCAAATAAGGTTCCCAGCCTGTTGCATCTTCAATGTCGATCGCTAACCCAGTTTGATGGTTGCTGGCTCCCGGTGGAGCTACAGGATTAGGGTTGTTGAAGCGATCGTTATACAGCAACATTTGCTGAGCTATCGTGCGGTAGGCAGAGTTCACCTGCATCGTTTGACCTCGATCTTGAATGGCTTTCTGGAGTGCCTGTTTTGCTGAGGATTGTACATAGGGAAAGGCTGCATCCAGCAAGTCTACATTGAGGTCATCAAAACTGACAAAAGCATCGGGCATCATCAGTTGGAGTTGATATATCAACTGCTGGGATAAGCCATTGACCACCGCAGTCGAAGACATGGGTGCATCTTTGAGCAATCCGGGAAAACTGCCTCTAATGCCCAACCGATCCCGTTCGACAAATTCTTCACAGGCCTCGACAATTACAGGTTGATTAAAGAGAAGATCGCTTGAGTCAGTCATGGTTTTCTCCTATGGGTTTGAATTTGGTTACACAATCGATGTTATAGTCCCAATTCTTTTCGCGTTTGGGCACCTACAACACCATCCGCCGTTAGCCCTTTTTGTTTCTGAAACTGCCGCACTGCCTTGTCAGTATCATTGCCAAAGAATCCATCAGGTTCAAGATTGATTCCTGCGGCTTTCAAAGCTTCTTGCACTTGACGAACATCCTCACCTTGCATGAGAGGATCGGTGAGTTTCAAAGTGCGACGTGCTTCTGCGATTGTTTCACCTGTTACTTCTTGACCTGTTCCTTCATAGGTTAAGAATGACTGCCAGGGTTTTCCCAAAAACAGCGATCGTTCAGCCAATCGGCGGCGTGTCAGCCCTAGCCAGGGTTCACCATTTACCTTATTCCACACAGGAAACTGATTAGCTGCTCCTTGATAATTTCCCTCGTTCAAAAGCCTCAGAAGAGTTGAATCTCCAAAACCTCCTGGCCCCACGTTGAAGCAGAAACAAACCAGTGCAGAAAACTGACTGTCATTGAGCTGAACTTCCACGGCATCCTCAACAAAGGATTCAAATTTTTCTAAATCTATCCTCAGCAATTCTTCGGCCTGTGTTTGGCTAATCGTCAGCCCTGGAAAAACATCGTCGCCAGTGTGTCCGTAACCAATTGTCCACACTCCACCGCCGTCATCATAAGCAGTTAGCTCACATCCTTCAAACGTAGTGAGAAGCTTAAAGCCTTCTCCATTGATATGCTTTGAACCTCTGCGTTCTGCCACATCAGGCGGTTGTTGGTCTGGAGGATGAATGTTGTATGTTTTAGCCACGCTGAACTTTAAAGCATCGATTAATGCTTTTACTTGTCCATTTGTCTCCGTGACTTTAACGGCTAGGTCGTCTTTTATTTCGTACACGCGACCATCGCCGAAGATTTCAAGTGATCTTGGCATTTTAGTTTTTCCTTTGGAAAAGGTAGATGAACTCGAAGGAGGCATCCTGAAGATCCCGATCGCCAAACTTTTGCCTGCCTCTCACAACGTCTGAAAAGAGTTTATCAATTCATACTTGTTATCCAAAGTCTTTGTTGGATCGGTGATTTCACTGACTACGCCTGTCCCAAAGTAATTTCCGGTATTTTCTCTAACCTTTACAAAAGTTTATTTTTGGCGATCGAGAGCGGTGTGCTGCTTGTTCTATTTAACGATCGCGATCGCCCAATTCCACTACTATCAAATTACACTTATGAGTCCTGGACGTATCAACTAACCAACGAGCATAGTTGAAACCCACATTCCGCACCAGCAACGGGTAGCGTACAGTACCCCGTGCGGATAGAAGTGAATCAGGAGAGACAGTAGTTAGTAATAATATTCAATAATTTGTATCAGTAAGCATAACCCTGTTGGCAATGGGGCGCCAAACAGCTTTCGATTCCACTCCCCGTCAAAGGTTTTGACCCAATGAGTCAGAAGAGTGGGTTTGCGGCTCTGGGAGTGGGGGCGTGAGCTTACTCGTGACGATATGACAAAGGCTTTAGTTTTGTGGAATCTAGCCGGAGGGCGACAGTCACAGCCGCCGCCCCTGCAGAAACCCGGTTTTGGTTGATTAATTAATCTTAGATTCAACGCTAGATTTTTCCGATGCCGCAGCTTCCTTTATCTCGGAAATCGCTTTCCGGCTGAAAATTTGGAAGTAGAGAGAAACAAAAAACTCTTTGACTGGAAAAACGATAAAAGTCAAAGGATTAATTGTGACGATGATATTGCGGGCATCAGCTTTAGCTTGTTTGACAACTTGCTGCGCTACCCAGTCGGGAGACATGATGCCGATCGGGTTTAAGTTGCTTTTAAACGGCCCTAAAATCAGTTTGCGAACGATGCAGGGCGCGTCCAGCCGCCGCAGGGTGACTAAATCTCCCAGGGCGCGTTTGCTGAGTTCGTACAGGGGACTGACAGCGGGAATTACTTCTGCTTCGGAAGTGTTGATCCAGACTTCTTTGCAAGCGATGTTTTCGTTAGTACGGACTGTTAAGAAAAAGAGTTCCATCAGCCGCCACGCGGAAAAAGTGTTAATTTCGTATGAGTTGGCGATCGCCTCTCCTGTTCTTGATCCCTGTACGTTAATCCCGTGATTGATGACGAGAATATCCACTTTTTCTAACAATTCTGCTAAATCTGCCTCTTGACCTATTTGCCAATTTATGGTTTTAACAGGCAAATTTTCGCCGTCTAGATTCAAAGTAATTGTTTGATTTCCCGATGAGAGGGCTATCACTTTTGCACCAGCTTTGTGCAGGTGTTTGAGAAGCAAACGTCCTAAAGTTCCCGATGCACCGGTGACGGCTACAGTTTTGCCTTTGAGAGAAAGTGCTGTACCCATAAGTTTATCTATTAAGGTGAAAGTACCGCAATAGTAAGCATTTTGATTGTCGAAGTGATGCCGCCAGTGATAAGGTTTATTAACTAACCACTTGCCAGGGGGAGTAAGGAAATCTCCCGGTTGGTGGGTGATGTCGGTTAATTCGTCTGCACCTTTGATGCCACACGCGCGGGCGATCGCGCTCAACA
The DNA here is from genome assembly GCF_036704705.1 of Microcoleus sp. K1-B1. Taxonomy (NCBI): domain Bacteria; kingdom Bacillati; phylum Cyanobacteriota; class Cyanophyceae; order Oscillatoriales; family Microcoleaceae; genus Microcoleus; species Microcoleus sp. K1-B1. Next base: position 106,555 of record NZ_JAUBSH010000014.1, read on the forward strand.
AAAAGCCTAAAGTATAAATACAACCGGCTGCTGCACCCCAGTGATATTCCGGTAGCCCAAAATAAGCTACAACCCACAGCAACAAGCCCAAAACCATCATCGCCGCAGCTTCGGGCACATCGTGACGCCAGTGTGCTTGCTTGTAAATTGTCTCGCTGACGGGGGTCAAATTCGGGCGGAAAACGCGGTGATGCCAAGTGTGCAGCTTTTGCAGGGGTGCCCAATAATGGGAGACGACGTGATAAAAGTCTCGTATTATTTCTGCCCAGCAGACAGAAGCTATTGCCACAGCGCCGACTATCCAGTAATTTACCATGCTCACATTAGTTTGAAATTTGAGATATTAGAGATTGTCTGTTTTGAAAGATAACTCAAAATGGCTTTTATTGCTAGTCTGGAAGTTGACTCAGGCGTTTTAAAATCTGCAAAACGCGGTACAATTCATTGCCGGGATTGGAAATAACAAATTCTGCCGATCGGGCATACTGGGGATTTTCGCCTCTAACTAACTTCACAAAAGAGAAGTTAGCACCTGTAGAAATCATCCCAAAAGTAGGAGTTTCAGGATTGGGATCTGCCAGCATATATGTCAGGAGTTGGGCAAGTGCTTCGTCAGTTGAAAACGAAAGTTGTTTGGATTCAATTACTGTCACCCACAAGTTTGCTTTCATAATTAGGATATCTATTCTGCCTTCGATGATTCTGCCTTCGTCTTCCTCTTGAATGGCGATAGACTTTTCGGCTTTGACTTGAAAAGGAGACTCATACAGACCGGCAATAAACAAAATGGGGCTGATGATTGTTAGCTTGACTGCATTTTCCAATACAGGCGGGGTGTCTACCAAGTTGAAGTATATGTCTTGGACGCGATCGAGTAATTGTTTTTCTGAGTCTGTTACTTCTGGTAAGTTTTCTTGCCATTCTCGGAAAAATTCGCTGTTGCGAACTCGCTGCAAGCCGAAGTTATCGATTAAATAGCGGAGGTTGATATCTCTTGTTTGTAGTTTTTGCATGATGATTAATAAAGGGTTTTATGGTTATTAATAAGTTTAGCATGATTGAGATTTTTAACCGCAGATGAACGCAAATGAACGCCGATGAAATTTTGAGTAAGTTAATTTGGCCCAGATGTCTGTTCATTGGGATTTGCGATCGGCAATTCGCTGTTTTTGTCCAGCTTGCATTTGCAGCAATTGCGGTACGGTGACAAAACGATATCCCTGCTGTTTGAGTTTGGGAATAATTGCAGATAGCGCCTCGACTGTTTGCTGGCGATTGCCGCCGCCGTCGTGCAACAATACGATCGCCCCCGTTGAAGCTTGGGATAGCACGCTACGGGCGATCGCAGCGACCGGAGGTTGCAGAAAGTCTTTAGGCTCGATCGACCACATCACCACTACGTAATTTTTCTTTTTAGCGTAATTTGCCAAACCGTTATTTAAGCGGCCGCCGGGAGGGCGAAACAAGAAACTTTTTGCCCCAGTAGATCGATAAATATGAACGCCAGTATTATCAATTTCATCCGATGCTGTTTTTTCGGTAACATTGTGAGAATAGTGATGCCAAGTATGATTGCCGATCGCATTTCCCGTTTGCACAACTCTTTTCGCAATTTCTGGATACTCCCGCAAAGTAACTGCTCAATAACCGCTGCTTGGGGTATCTGAGCTAAGTAGTCCCAGAACGCTAGCCAATAAACTTATTTCTCT